>JALUJS010000315.1 GCA_027056825.1 Candidatus Krumholzibacteriia bacterium
CCCCGCGCCGTGCGCCCGGACGGCACCTTTCCCTCGCGCGAGGAGTTGCTGTCGATCAACCTGAAGATCACCGACCAGGTCGCCGCGGGCATCAAGAAGTACGCCCCGAACGCCTTCGTGATCTCCATCGCCAACCCCCTGGACGCCATCGTCTACCGGCTGTTCAGGAAACTGAAGTTCAAGCCCAACAGGATCATGGGCATGGCCGGCGTGCTGGATTCCTCCCGCTACAAGTACTTCGTGGCCCAGGCCGCGAACGTCTCGGTGGAGAACGTCGAGGCCGTGGTGCTCGGCGGGCACGGCGACTCCATGGTGCCCATCCGCAGCGCCTGCCGCATCTACGGCCTGCCGGTGGAGCAGTTCGTCAGCAAGGCCAAGCTCAGGAAGATCGAGGAGCGCACCCGCAAGGCCGGCGGCGAGGTCGTCAGCCTGCTGGGCAGCGGCTCGGCCTTCGTCAGCCCCGCGGTCAGCGCCCTGGAGATGGTCGAAGCCATCGCCTTCGACAAGCGCAAAATCGTGCCGGTGGCCGCCCACTTGAACGGCGAGTACGGGGTCAAGGGCCTGTTCGTCGGCGTGCCGGCCATCCTGGGCAAGAACGGCATCGAACAGATCGTGAAGATCAAGCTGACGCCCGAGGAGCGCAAGGCCTTCAAGAACTCCGTCAACGCGGTGAAGAAGACCTGCGTAGCCGTGGACAAGGCGAAGTAGCCGCAGACACCGTCTGCATCGGGGCCGGCCGGATGGCCGGCCCCTTTTTCTGTCCACCGAGGCCAGAATTTGTTATAATCATGGACAAACTTGTTGTTTGATGCAGGATCCGTCTTCCCCTCCCGACCGATCCGCCCCAACCCTCTGGAGCCGCCCATGTCCCGTCTGTCCCTGTTCGTCCTGCTGTTGACCGCTCTGCTCGTCACCGTCGTCCCGGCCCTGGCCGCTGAACCCCATCACGCCAAGGTGGAAGTCCTGCTGACCTCGCCCGCCGACCAGGCCTTCATCGATGCGCACCTCGACAAATTCGATGTCATCGCCCGCAAGCCCGGCGTGTTCGTCCACCTGGCCGCCACGCCCGACGACCTGGAGCTGCTGCGCGCCTCGGGCCTGGACTGGCGGATCCTGGACAAGGACATGGAGAGCAGCGTCCGCTACGTGGACAAGGGCTCGAACTTCGGCATCTACCACACCTATTCCGAGAGCGCGGCCTTCCTGGACAGCCTGCACCTCCTTTACCCGCAGGTGGTCAGCGAGAAGTTCTCCCTTGGCCAGAGCACCGAGGGCCGCGACATCTGGGCCGTGCGCGTCTCCGACAACCCGGACGTGGACGAGGACGAACCGGAGATCCTCATCGACTGCCTGCACCACGCCCGCGAGGTCATGGCCTCGGAATTCGGCATCATGTTCGCCGAGTACCTGGCGCAGAACTACGGTTCCGACCAGGAGATCACCTGGCTGCTGGACAACCGCGAACTCTACATCGTGCCCATCGTCAACCCCGACGGTTTCGTCTACAACGAGGCCACCAACCCCAACGGGGGCGGCATGTGGCGCAAGACCCGCCGCGACAACGGCGACGGCACCTTCGGCGTCGACCCCAACCGGAACTATCCCTACATGTGGGGCTACGACAACACCGGCAGCAGCGGCGATCCGGGCAGCGAGGTCTACCGCGGCCCCTACGCCGGCAGCGAACCGGAGGTGCAGGCCATGATGAACTTCATCAACGCCCACGCCTTCGTCACCGGCAACTCGGTCCACACCTACAGCAACCTGACCCTCTACCCCTGGGGCTATACAACCAGCCCCACGCCCGACGGCGCGGTGTTCGACCAGATCGCCGCGGAGATGACCCGCTACAACGGCTACACGCCCGGCCAGCCGAGCAACATCCTGTACGCGGTCAACGGCGGTTCCTTCGACTGGAACTACGGCGATCCGGGCCACGCGAAGATGTTCTCGTTCAGCAACGAGATCGGTGGCAACTCCGACGGCTTCTGGCCCCCGGAGAGCCGCCGCCAGCCCCTGTTCCAGGAGAACATCTGGCCCAACATCTTCCTGATGCGGGCCGCCGGGCCCTTCGTGGCCGTCACCGACCCGGTGACCGCCGCGGCCGGCGGCGCCAAGGCCGTGAGCCCCGGTGAAGACGGCGTGCTGGACCTGACGGTGGCCAACCAGTCTGCCGCCAGCAGCACCCTGGGCGGGACCCTGCGCCTGCGCTGCGACGACGCCTGGGTCCAGTTCACCTCCGCCACCGCCACCTATGGCGCCCTGACGCCCCTGGCCACCCAGACCCTCGGCGCCCAGGCCTTCCCCTTCAGCGTGGACCCGGCCTGCCCCCAGGGCCACTCCGTGGAGGTGGTCGTGACGGTGTCCATGCCCGAAGGCGACCTCGACTTTCCGCTGTCGTTCATCGTAGGCCAACCGCCGGTCCTGCTGACCGACGACCTCGAGGGCGGAACCGGCAACTGGACCCTCAGCGGCAGCTGGGCCCTGACCACCAGCGCCTCCCACAGCACCAGCCACAGCCTGACCGATTCACCGGGCGGCGACTATCCCAACAACTCCGCCACCGCCGCGACCCTGAACGGCGCGTGGCCCGCCACCCGCCTGACGTTCTGGACCGCCTACGCCATCGAACAGGGCTGGGACTTCGGCTACCTGCAGATCTCGGCCGACGGCGGTCCCTGGACCACCATCCGGTCCTACACCGGCACCCAGGCCTCGTGGGTCCAGGAGGACATCGATCTTTCCGCCTACGCCGGCCAGGATCTCGCCTTCCGCTTCGCCCTGGAAACCGACACCTACGTAGTGGACGATGGCTGGTACATCGACGACGTCACTCTCTTCGGCACGGCCGTCACCAACCAGCCACCCTCCGCCCCGGTTCCCGTTTCTCCCCTCGCCGGAACCACCGGCCTGCAGGCGGACCTGACGGTCGGCAACAGCACCGATCCGGAGGGTGATCCGCTGACCTACGGCTTCCGGGTCTACAGCGACGCCGACGCCACCCAGCTCGTGGCCTCGGTCGATGGCGTGGCCGAAGGGACGGACACCACGACCTGGACCACCCCCGCGCTTCCGGAAGGAAGCTACTGGTGGCGGGCCTACGCGGCCGACGCCGACGGCCGCAGCCTCCTGAGCCCGGTCCGGGCCTTCACCGCCAGCGGCGCCAGCGGCGTCGCCCTGCCGGGCGCCGGGGGCGCGAGCCTGGAGATCCTCGACGGGATCACCGGCTCCGGAGCCGGTGATCC
>JALUJS010000316.1 GCA_027056825.1 Candidatus Krumholzibacteriia bacterium
CCGGTTCGGGTCAGGGCCTGGTCATGGTCGTCCTGATCCTGACGAAAACCAGGCCCTGACCCGAACCGGAAGGACCAAGACATGCTGAAAGTATTCCGCCGCGGAGGCCGCGGGGCGCTCCTGGCCGCGACCCTCGCCATCCTGCTTTGTACGGGCGCCGGCCGGGCGCGGGCCGATTCCTGGTGGGCCGGCGCGGGCTGGGCGCGCAGCGACACCGGCCTGCAGGAGGACGGCGACGGCCTGTGGGCGCAGGTCGAGGGTGAGCGCGGCCTGGGCGCTGGGCCCCTGGCGCTGGGCTACTCCCTGTCCTACATCCAGAAGCTGGGGTCGGTGCGCATGGTCTTTTCCGATCCTGTGGAGGGCAACCGGCTGGGCGACGCGGAAGTTACCCTGCACACCCTGCGGACGGCCCTGACCCTGGGGCCGGTCTATGGCCTGGGCCCGGTCCGGGTGCGTCTCTTTGCCGGGGCGGGAGCGGATCTGAAGGTGTCGGAACAGTGGGACCAGCCCACCGGCGGCACCGACCGGCAGTATGGGTACGAGGATACCGACCTGGTGCTCCTGGCCGGGCTGAGCCTGCGGACCGGGGCGTGGCGGTTGGATATCGCCTACGACGCGGGGTTGCGCGACCAGGTCATCGTCGAAGGCGTGGTGGAGCCCACCAAGGGTTCCCTGGCCATAGACCCCCTGGACGGCGCCTCCCTGCCGGGTCCGGGCGGCAACGTGGATACCTGGCGCCTGGGACTGGGGTACCGTTTCAGCGGCCCATGACCTGCAGCAGGCCCAGGACCACCAGCAGCAGGCTCACCAGCCGGCGGAAACCCTGTTCGCTGATGGTCAGATGCAGGCGGTTCCCCAGCCACGCCCCCAGCAGCACCGCGGGCATGACCGCCAGCGAGGACCACAGGCGCGGGGCGGTGACCAGGCCTCCCACGATGTAGCTGGGCACCCGCACGAAGGTCATCATCAGGAAGATGGTCATCAGGTTGCCGCGGAAGGCGCTCTTGGTGGCCGCGCTCAGGTGGTACCAGATGATCAGGGGCGGGCCCCCGGTGCCGAACAGCCCCGTCAGCAGGCCCGACAGCAAGCCCGTCGGCGGCGCCGCGGCCCGATGGGGATGGATCCTCCCGCCGGCGGGAAGACGCAGGAAGACCAGGCCCACCACGACCAGGAAGACGCCCAGGATGGTCAGGACCAGGGAGGGGTCCCCGGTCTTCAGCAACCAGGTTCCCAGGGGAATGCCCACGGCGATGCCCGAGCCCAGCCCGAGGATCGGCCGCCAGCGGATGTCCCGGCGGGAATGCCACACCACCCACATCTCGGCCGGAAGGTTGACCAGCAGGAGCAGGACCACCGCATCCTGCATGTCGGGGTAGACCAGGGCCAGGGATCCCACGGCGATCAGGCCGGCGCCGAATCCTACCAGCACGTACACAAGCTGGGCGATCACCAGCACGGCGCAGGTGAGCAGGTACTGCGCCCATCCGGTGAAGATCAGGTCGCCGGGAATCATGGCGTCCCGCCGTAGCGGATCCCGAGGACCAGCCAGGTGCCGCCGTCACGGCGGGGCAGCAGGGCCAGGCCGGTCAGGGTGTCGGCGGGGCGGTTGCTCACCGCGAGATCCAGCGAGAGGCCCGCCGCGTGCACGGCCAGACCTCCGGACAGCACCCATTCGGTGAGGTGGTCGTTGCCCGCAGGGGTGTCGAAGGCCACGTCCTGGAAACCCACCGCCGACCGCAGGGAAAGCAGCGGGCCGATCCTGTCCTCCCAGGCGGTGCGCAGGACCCATGCCTCGTCCAGAATCCGGCCGCCCGGACTCTCCGGGGCGAGACCGGCGCGGGCGTTGTCGAAGCCGGCCAGCCACTCGGCCGAGAGCACCAGCATCCGGTCAGCGTCGGGGAAGTAGTCCGCGCCCACCCCGAAATGGACCAGATCCCGGTCAACGGGGATCACCACCGCCCCGTCGTCGAAGTCCCCGGCCAGGTTCAGCCCGTCGTGGATGTACTCGGCCATGGGGGCGGCGGCCCAGCCGGCGCCCAGGTCGATGAAGGCCCGGCCGCGCACACCGAAGCTGCGCCAGGAATCCGGGTCGCCGTCCGCAGGGACAAAGAGGCCGGGCGGAGGATCCTGAGCGCGGCCCCTGATTTCCGCCGCGAGATCCAGCACCACGCGCGGTCCGAGGTCAGCCCGCAGGCCCGTCCCCAGCACCGTGGAGGTAACGGCCAGGGGCCGGTCGGCCCCGTCGGTTCCGGTGACGGCGAGGGTTCCGGAAACGCGGCTCCAACTGACCGCGGCGGCCACGTGGCCGATCCTGCGCGCGTAGACCACCGAGAAAAGACCGTCCAGGTCCTGCCGGTAGAGCCGGCCGGGGTCCGCGTCCGTTTCCCTGGCCCGCAGGGTCACCCCCAGCGCCCCCCAGTGCGAGGTCCGGGTCAGCGCCTGCAGGCCCGGTCCGGACACCAGCGCGCCCCCGTCGTCCCTGTACCCGGAAGAGGGATCGAAACGGCCCGAGGACAGGGCCGCGAAGGGTCCGTAGTCGGCGGCCCCGGCGTACCAGCGGGACAACTCGCCGTCGTCGGTGAAGAAGTCGCCCCTGGCCCCCAGGGCGGCCGTGCGGGCCTCGGTGGCCACGGCTGTGCGGGGCGCCGGTCCCAGGGCCAGGACCAGTCCCAGCAACAGGGCGCACCGGGCCGGCGCGGGGCGATGGCGGATGGGCAACGGGGTCAAGACGGTTTCCTTTCCTTCATGTTATGCTCGGCAGGCTAGCACAGGCCCCCTTGAGCCCGCATTATTGAATCGCTACGCGATCCCGCAATTCGGGCTAAACCTTCCAACCGCCGATGACGGCCCCGGAGAGGACCATGAGCGGACGACTCGAATCCTTCCGCCGCGAGCGGGAACGCCAGAACGCCCGCGTGCTGGAGACCGCGACCCTGACCACCAAGCGCTTCTTCAACCTGGACACCGGCTGCTACCGGGACGGGGCCCTGCCCGCGGTCACCAAGGAGATGGCCGGCCTGGCGGCGTCCCTGGTCCTGCGCTGCGACGACTGCATCGCCTACCACACCATCCGCTGCTTCGAGTTGGGGGTGAGCGAGCAGGAGATCCTGGAGATCTTCGATGTGGGCCTGATCGTGGGCGGCTCCATCGTCATCCCGCACCTGCGCCGGGCCCGCGACCTGCTGGACGAACTCCTGGCCGAGTCGCAGGGAGGCTAGCCCGAATTATTCATGAAGGAGCGT
>JALUJS010000317.1 GCA_027056825.1 Candidatus Krumholzibacteriia bacterium
GAGATGTACGGCGTGGAGGCCGGCGGGTCCAGCGAGGGCCACGCCGCCGCCCTGTGCCTGGGCGAACCGGGAGTGCTGCATGGCTCGTACAGCTACCTGATGCAGGACGACGACGGGCAGGTCCAACCCGCCCACTCCATCGCCGCGGGCCTGGACTACCCCGGCGTGGGGCCCGAACACAGTCACCTGAAGGACACCGGCCGGGTGCGCTACGACACGGTGACCGACCAGGAGGCCTTGGACGCCTGCGCTGACCTGGCCCGGCGCGAGGGCATCATTCCCGCCCTGGAATCCAGCCACGCCCTGGCGTACGCGCGCAAGCTGGCGGCCGATGCCCCGGCCGGCCGCATCATCCTGGTGAATCTCTCGGGCCGCGGGGACAAGGACATGTCCAGCCTGGAAGGAGCCGCCCATGAGTGAGGCCGCGTTGAGGCTCGATGACTTCGCCCGGGAGCGCCGCGCCACCGGCGGCAAGCTGCTGGTGCCGTTCCTGACGGCCGGTTATCCCGACCGTGAAGGGTTCTCACTGCTGCTGGAGGCGGTGGCGGCGTCCGGCTGCAAGGTGCTGGAGATCGGCATGCCGTTCAGCGACCCGGTGGCCGACGGCCCGGTGATCCAGGCGGCCTCGCAGCAGGTCCTGGCCGCGGGGGTGACCATGCCCGGGGTGCTGGAGATGGCCGCCGAGGCCCGCGACCGTCACGGGCTGCAGGTGGTGCTGATGGGCTACCTGAATCCCGTCCTGAAGTTCGGACCGGAGAAGTTCGCGGTGGCCTGCGCGGACGCCGGGGTCTCCGGCCTCATCGTGCCGGATCTTCCCCACGAGGAGGCGGGCCCTCTGCGCGATCTGATGGCCACCCACGGGGTGGCCCTCATCGAGCTGCTGGCGCCCACCACGGACAAGCAGCGCATGGCTTCCCTGGGCGAGGCCGCGCGGGGTTTCCTGTACCTGGTCTCCACCACGGGGGTGACCGGGGCAAGCGGTCCCGACGACCTGACCGACTACATCACACGCGTGCGCGCGGTGTGCGACCAGCCGCTGTGCGTGGGCTTCGGGATCTCCGATCCCGATACCGCCGCGCGGGTGTGCCGCCTGGCCGATGGCGTGGTCATCGGCAGTGCCTTGTTGCGGCGGGTGGCCGGAGCCCCGGATCCGGTAAGCGCCGCGGCGGAAGTGCGGGATTATCTGACCGCAGTGCGCGCGGCCATCGCCGCGCAGGGACAGCAGGGAGAAACGTCATGATCATCGAGATGCGTCCGGACAGCACCCTGGCCGATCTGGGCCGGGTCATCAGTTTCGTCGAGAGTCTGGGTTTCACGCCGCGCCCGCACCACGGGGCCGAACGCACCGTGATCGGCGTCATGGACGCCGCGGAGGCCGACCTCGCCCCGGTCGCCGAACTGGCCGGCGTGGCCCGGATCTCGCCCCTGCAGAGCAAGGGCAAGCTCGTCAGCCGCGACTTCCGCGACGAGCCCACGGTGGTCAAGGTGGGCCGGGTGCGCATCGGCGGACCGCGCTTCGTGGTGATGGCCGGACCGTGTGCGGTGGAATCGGAGGAGCAGCTGCTGGCCACGGCCCGGGCGGTGGCTGCCGCCGGCGGGCACATCCTGCGCGGCGGCGCCTACAAGCCGCGCACCTCGCCCTACAGTTTCCAGGGCCTGAAGGAGGAAGGTTTGAAGCTGTTGGCCATGGCGCGGGAGAAAACGGGCCTGCCGGTGATCACCGAGGTCATCTCGCCGGACCTGGTGCCCCTGGTCAGCCGCTACGCCGACATCCTGCAGATCGGCGCGCGCAACATGCAGAACTACGCGTTGCTGGAGGCCGCGGGCAAGGCGCGCACCCCGGTGATGCTCAAGCGCGGCCTGATGAGCACCATCGACGAGCTGCTGCTGGCCGCCGAGTACATCATGAGCAACGGCAACGAGCAGGTCCTGCTGTGCGAGCGCGGCATCCGCACCTTCGAGACCGCCACCCGCAACACCCTGGACATCTCGGCGGTGCCGGTGCTGCGCGAGAAAACCCACCTGCCCATCATCATCGATCCCAGCCACGCCGCGGGCCTGGTGCAGTACGTGCCAGCCATGGCCCTGGCCGCCGCGGCCGCCGGCGCCGACGGCATCATCATCGAGACGCACCCCGATCCGGCCACCGCCCTGAGCGACGGCCCGCAGAGCCTGACCTTCGCCGGCCTGGAGGAACTGATGGGCCGTCTGGAGGTCGTGGCCGGAGCGGTGGGCAAGCCGCTGGTGAAGGTGTAGGCAGGTCAGGCTCCTTGATGCGCGGGGGGTGTACCCGGTGTTGTGTTATGCGGCAACCATCTGCATGATATCATTCGGGGGCGCAACCCCCCGGGGGACCGATATTGCCGAAATCAGGGGCTAATGGGTGGATTGGGGCCTGTTTTTGATGATTTGCCTGGATTGGGAGGGGCGGGGTATAGTGTTATCTGGAACTTGATATGGGGCTGTTATTGAAACTGGGGGACGATGGGCACATATCATAAAATGGTTGTGATTGCTTTTTTGGGTTTTCTTTTTTCGGGCTGTGCCTCCTTTACGCCCATGAGGATTCCAGGTGGGAATGGTTCCGCTGAAAACTCAGATTTATTTTGGGAGGGTCTTAAGTCAAAGTCTTCAATTAGGATTACACTCTCAAACGGAGAGCAATATATCGGCAAAGTAACAGCCGTCAACGCTGACAATGTGTTAGCAATACGATTTTGTCCCCTGTAACTGCAAAGCGAAAATGTCCCCTTCATGGAGGTGCCCAGCATGAAGGGAACGATCGTCTTGAGCAGGAAAGAAGCCCACAGGGGCCACATCATGGAGCAGGTTGACCAGCAAGCCCTTACCCTGAAAGAAGCGGCCCAGATCATGGGGATCAGCTACCGGCAGGCCAAGCGTATCCGCCAGAGGTGGACCGCCTTCGGCCTGGCCGGCCTTTGCCACGGCAACCGGGGCCGCCCCGCCCACAACGCCCTGCCTCCGGATACCGCACCGATCATCCTGGCCTTCCATGATGATCTGTACGGCAACTTCAACGACACCCACTTCACCGAGGCCCTGGCCGAGAACGAGGGGATCTCCATCAGCCGAGAGTCGGTCCGCAAGATCCTCAGGGCCGCCGGCAAGAAGCCCAAGCGCAAACGAAGGGCCAAGAAACACCATGCCCGGCGCCCCCGGAAGTCCAAGCCCGGCATCATGATGCAGTGGGACGGCAGCCCGCACCACTGGTT
>JALUJS010000318.1:0-2300 GCA_027056825.1 Candidatus Krumholzibacteriia bacterium
TCGCGGCCGACCCGGTATTCTGCGATGCCCTTGCCGGTGACTACCGCATCGGCGGCACTTCGCCCTGCGCCGCCGCCAACAATCCGGGCTGCGGCCTGATCGGAGCCCTGGGCGTGTGCGCCGCCTCTCCCGTGCCGGACGAAGACGACGTACCCGTCGCCTTCCAGGTGGAAGGCAACTACCCCAATCCCTTCAACCCCCGCACGGTCATCCGCTTCGCCCTGGCGGAAAAGTCCGCCACACGTGTGGCGATCTTCGACATGGCCGGGCGTCGGGTGAAGAACCTGCTCGCCGAGGTCCTGCCGGCCGGTTCCCACGCCGTTACCTGGAACGGGGACGACGAGCACGGCCGCCAGGTCGCCGCGGGCATCTACTTCTACATGGTCACCAGCGGGGACCGGACGGCCGTGGGTCGCATGGCCCTGGTCAAGTAGGGAGGGAACATGGCCACGCAGCCCAGCAAGGATCTGGAGGTCTTCGACAATCCCAATCCCGACCGGGATTACGAGATCGAGTTCGATTGTCCGGAGTTCACCTGCCTGTGCCCCCTGACGGGCCAGCCGGACTTCGCGCACTTCCGGATCACCTATGTGCCCGGGGACAAGTGCATCGAGCTGAAGTCCCTCAAGCTGTACCTGTGGTCCTACCGCAACGAGGGAGCCTTCCACGAGAAGGTGACCAACCGGATCCTCGACGACCTGGTGGCCGCCTGTCGGCCGCGGTTGATGGAGGTGCGCGGGGAATGGTTCGTGCGCGGGGGGATCACGACCTTCGTGACCGCCAGCTACCAGGACGACGACTGGCTGGACGAGGGCTGACCAGGTCCGGACCTTTCAGGCGAGCACGAACGGAGCCTGCCTCCCGCATGTGGGGCAGGCTCCGTTTTCGTCCACCTTCACCGTGGCGCGGAATCCCCGCCGCGCCACCAGCACCGTGCCGCAATCCGGACACGCGGTGTCGCGGCCCTCGCTCAGGGCGGCGTTGCCCAGGTACACCCAGCGCAGACGTCGCCTGGCCAGTTCCCTGGCCCGCAACAGGGTCTGCGGCGGGGTGGGCGGAGCGTCCATGCGCCAGGCCGGATGATAGGCGCTGAAATGCAGGGGGATGTCCGGGTCCAGGCCGGCCACGAAATCCACCAGGCTGCCGATCTGCCCGTCGCTGTCGTTGTGACCGGGGATCAGCAGGTTCGTGATCTCCAGATGCACGCCCGCGGCGTGGAACTGCCGGATCGCCGCCAGCACGGGTTCCAGGCGGGCCTTGCAGATGCGCCGGTAGAACCGGTCGTCCATGGACTTCAGGTCGATGTTGGCCGCGTCGATCAGCGGCAGGAGCGCCTGCAGCGGCTCGGGGTTGAGGTATCCGTTGGTGACCAGGACGTTCTTGAGACCCGCATCATGCGCCAGGCGGGCGGTGTCCCGCACGAACTCGTACCACACCAGGGGTTCGCTGTAGGTGTAGGCGATGCCCACGCTCTTCTGACGCCGGGCGGCGGTGACCAGGTCCACCGGGTCGGCGGGCATGGTCGGGGCCTTGCCGTCCTGGCTGATGTTCCAGTTCTGGCAGAACAGGCAGTGGAGGTTGCAGCCCGGGGCGGCCACCGAGAGGATGTCGCAGCCGGGGTGGAAGTGGTACAGGGGTTTCTTCTCGATGGGATCGACCGCCGCCGAAACGACCCGCCCGTAGGAGAGCAACTCCATCACGCCGCCGCGGTTGGCGCGCGAGGCGCAGGGGCCGTCCCGGCCCTCGCGCAGGCGACAACCCACCGGGCACAGATCACAGGCCACCTGGCCGTTGGGCAATGGATGCCAGAATTCCGCCCGGGGCACCATCATTCTCCTCCTTCCAGGATACGGCGCGCGTTGCGGCGCATTCCCTCCGGATGACAACGCCACAGCGGCGTGCGCCGGAAACGGCGCCGGAATTCGTCATCATCCAGAACCGCCAGGTCCGCAAGGGTCAACTCGGCGTGGGCGGACAAGACCCCGTAATCGGGCACGACCGGCGGCAGGCCCCGCCGCGCCGCCTTCAGGTTCCACGGGCATACCGCCTGGCAGATGTCGCACCCGAAGAGCATGCCTGCGGCCGCGTCCGTCCATTCCTGGGGTACCTCACCGCGGTGTTCGATGGTCCAGGTGGAGATGCAGAGGCCCGCGTCCAGGCCATGCTCGGGGTCCAGCGCTCCGGTGGGGCAGGCGTCGAGGCAGCGGGTGCAGGACCCGCAGGCGCTCAGGTAGGCCTCGGCCGGGGGCCGGGTCCGCCGGGGAACCACCTCGTAAAGCGGCATCGGCCGGGGACCGGAG
>JALUJS010000318.1:2310-3203 GCA_027056825.1 Candidatus Krumholzibacteriia bacterium
ACCGGAGCCATCCGGCCAAGCGGTGGGCGCCAGGTTGGTCACCGCCACCCCGAGAAACAGGCCCGAGCCCAGACGCTCGTGGATCAGACACATGTTGCGGCCCAGGAAGCCCAGCCCGGCGAGCCAGGCGTACTCCCGCTCCAGGTAGGGTCCCGTGTCGCAGCTGCAACGGGCCCGCAACCCCGGCCAGCGCTCCCGCAGTCCCGCCACCACCCTCTTGACGGCCTTCAGAAGGACATCATGGTAGTCGAGTCCCCTGGCGTAGCGGGACACCCGCGCAGTCCAGGCCGCGCCGGCTCCGCCGTGGCCGCCCGTGGCAGGATCGGGATGGTCCGCGGGCCAGCCCCGCGTGTAGCCCTGGGCGAAGACAAGCAGGAGACCGGCATCGGGGATCCGCAGGGAGGGATCCAGGCGGGCGTCCGGATCGCGGCGCATGTAGTCCAGGTTGCCGTGGCGTCCGGACCGCAACCACCGGCGGAAGGCCGCGGCATGGGGCAGTTCCAGCGGCAGGGGTACCGCGCCGGCCAGGTCGATGCCCGCGGTGGGACAAAGGCCGGACAAAAGTTTCCGCAGCTCGGTCGGGTCCACCTCTATGCGCGCGACAGTATCCATGGCCGGCAGGGGCTCCCTTCGGGTTCGGATCCACCCCCATTGTAGCACCGACGCGGCCTGCGACCAGCCACCGAGCCCGTCCCGCCGGTCAGGGCGAGGCGGGAATGCTGTCGGGCATGGCGTCCAGCCGGTACAGCCCCAGCGCCCGCAAGGTTCCGAAGGGACTTTCGAGGGTGTCCACCAGCACCGGCCGGACCGCCCCCAGGGCCGCGGCCACCTCCGGAGTGGTCACCAGCATACGCCGCGGATCCTCTTCCAGGCGCGGCAGGACCCGGTCGCGG
>JALUJS010000319.1 GCA_027056825.1 Candidatus Krumholzibacteriia bacterium
CGCATCCTGTAACGGCAAGGTGCGCTTCAACGACAACACCGTCGCGGTAGACGACGTCCTGGTCATCAAGGGGGACGTGAGCCTGGAGACGGGCAACATCCACCACAACGGCACCGTGATCATCGAGGGGGACGTGCGCGAGGGGGCCACCATCGAGACCGTGGGCGACGTCGAGGTGCGCGGCATGCTCGAACCGTGCCACATCACCGCCGGCGGCGGCCTGGCCGTGGGCGGGGGCATCGTGAGCGAGGAGGGCTACCGGATCACCGTGGGCGGCGACGTGCAGGCCCGCTACATCCACCAGGCCGACATGGAGGTCGAGGGGGATGTCATGGTGATCCGCGAGATCGCCCATTCGCGGATCCGGACCCGGGGCAAGGTGGACATCTCGCAGGGACGCATCGCCGGCGGGCGGACCGTGGCCCGCAAGGGGATCTTCGTGGCCGAGGCGGGCGCCGGCGGCAGCGGCACCACCGAACTGGTCGCGGGCGTCGATCCGGTCCTTCCGGCCAGGCTGAAGGCCGTCTACGACCGCCGGGAGCGCATGGAGCAGACCCGCGACACCATCCTGGCGACCATCCGCGGCCACCAGGCGAAGGGCGTCGATCTGACCGCGAGTCAGAAGCAGGTGATCGAGGGCCTGCGCAAGCGGGCCGAAACCCTCGGCGAGGCCCTCGCGGGCGTGGAAGACGAACTCAAGGCCCTGCACGCCGCGGCCATGGAAGGGGCCCGGTTCGAAGTGGTCATGTACAAGGAAGTGCGTTCGGGAACCGTGATCAGGCTAGGGGATTACCAGATGCGGGTGCGCAGTTCCATTCTCAAGCCCCGCATCGCCCAGCTGCGCCGCAGGAAAGTGCGGGTGCTGCCCCTGGGCGAAGGCAACATGCCCGAGGAATGATCCCGGCCGGGCCGGTCGCTCAACCGGCCTGCAGGGGCTGCGCCTGATAGCCCAGCTCGGTGACCACCGCGGCCAGGGCTCCGGGGTCAATCCCCGTTCCCCGGACCACGGCCAATCCCTTTTCCAGGTCGACCTCGCAGGACGCGACCCCGGGCTGTTCCCGCAGGGCGCGGTCCACGCTGCCGGAACAGTGGCTGCAACGCATGCCCTCGATCTTCAAGCGGTATTCCCTCACGCTTTCCTCCTTCGCCGAACCGTCGTCTGTTGCGCAGGTACCGTCGCATCCGCATGAGCCGTGGCGGCGGCGCGCCAGCCAGCTCCAGACAAGGACCGCGACCAGGACCGCGGCCCCCAGATGGCCGGCCCATCCCACCGTCTCGTGCAGATGGGGCACCCCGCCCAGGAAGGGAATGGCCAGGGACGCCCGCGGCAGCAGCCAGTCCAGGGCCAGACCGCACCCGAAGGCGCTGACAGCCACCGTCGCGAGGTAGGCGGCGGCGGCGCGTCGGCCCAGGATGCGGCCCACGGTGGTCAGGGCCGCGGCGTTGGTCGCCGGCCCGGCGATGAGGAACGCGAGGGCGGCGCCGGGACTGGCGCCCAGGTGGATGAAGCTCGCGGCGATGGGCACGCTGCCGGTGGCGCAGACGTAAAGGGGAATCCCCACGGCCATCATGGCCAGGATGGCCAGGGGCCCGGAGCCCAGGTACCTCTCCAGCACCGAGGCCGGGGCCACCGCACCCAGGATCCCCGCCAAAACCAGCCCGATCACCAGGGCGCGGCCGATATCCCCCGGCAATGTCTCCAGCCCGTAGACCAGCGCCGCCCGCAGGCGCGGCGCCAGACCGTGGGGACGCTCGTCCGCCGGGGCCACGGCGGTGTCCAGGTGGTGTTCGTCAGGATCCAGGGCCTGCACCGCGGTCCCCCCGATCAGGCCGGTGATCAGTGCGGCCACCGGCCGGAACACCGCGAAGAAGGGGCCCAGCAGGGTCCAGGTCACCAGGATGGAATCCACGCCGGTCTGGGGGGTGGACAACAGGAAGGCGGAGGTGGCCGCGCGGCTGGCTCCGTGCCGCCGCAGCGAGGCGCCCACCGGCAGCACGCCGCAGGAACACAGCGGCAGGGGGATGCCCAGCAGGGCGGCCTTGAACACCGGACCGCGGCCGCGACCACCGAGGTGGCGCTCCATCCAGGCCGGGGAGATGAAAACCGAGAGCAGGCCGGCCACCAGGAAGCCCAGCAGCAGATAGGGCGCCATCTGGGCGGTGATCAGCCAGGTCTCGATGAGAATGTCACGCAGGATGTCCAGCATGGTCCTCGTCAGATGGTGGGGTTACCGGATCCGTGGGAATCGGCGACAAGATAAGTCTGGGACCGCGCGGGCGAAAGGCTCTTACCAGTAGTAGTAGATCCCGACCTGGGGCACCAGCTTGGTTTCCTCCTTGCCCCCGTCGTGGACGAAGTCGGCCTCGAACTGCAGGGACCAGCGCTCACCCTTGAGATACTCCACTCCCACGCCGCCGCCGACGTTCCAGTTCTCGTCAAGGTTCCAGGGCCGTGGTTCCACATCCCCGATCCCGGCGCGTTCCTTGTGGTAGAAGTAGGCCGCCCCGCCGGTGACATACAGCCGCAGGCGCTGGTCCTGGCGCAGGATGTAGTCGAGTTGGACGCCGGTGTTGTGCCGTTTGTCGTCGGTGGTGTGCCACACCCCGCCGGCCACCTGCAGGTAGAGGTACCACTTCAGGGGAAAGCGAAAGGCCAGCCCATGGCCGCCGAGCTTGCCGAAGTGGGCACCCAGAGCGCCTTCCATGGTGTCGCTGGTGCGGTTCCAGTCCGCGCGGGTCGTGTACTGGGCGGACACCGGACCGGCGGCCAGCAGCACGGCGACCACCGCGATGATCATGACGGGTATGCGGCGCATGGCTCCCTCCTGCCCCGCCGCAGCGGCGGGGGTGGATCAGATCCTTCTGACGGGACGTCATTGTGCACCATCGGGCCGGAAATTTCCAGACGCATTCACCCGGGACAAACCGCACCGCCGTCCCGCACCATCAGGATATTGTTTTTTGGCCCCGGGGAGGATACCGTCCAGGGGCTTGGGCGAAACCTCCACAACGGCACGGGCTCGGGAACAAGGCCGGGGAACGACCAGTATGCGCCACCACAGCAAAGCATCCATCGCGGTGGGCCTTGTCCTGCTGCTGGCGTCCGCCGGGTGCGGCCCCGGCAGCGGGGACGAGGCGCTGCCTCCGTTCCCGGTCATCATCCTGGGCCTGGACACCGTCCGCGGCGACTACCTGGGCTGCGCCGGCAACGATTCGGTCCTCACGCCGAACCTGGACGCCCTGGCCACCGACGCGGTGTACTTTTCCGACTGCCAGACGACCGCGCCCTGGACCGCCCCCGCCTTCGCCTCGCTGATGACGGGGCTTTTGCCCTACCGGCACGGCTTGCTGGGCGGCGGTTTCGGGCGCCTCGCCGACGAGCACCTGACGCTGGCCGAGATCTTCGCTGCCGACGGCCGGCCCACCTCCGCCGAGGTCTCGGTGCAGTGGCTGTCGGCCGACTTCGGCATGGACCAAGGCTGGGACCAACTCCGCGTCCTGCACGAGAGCGGCCGCGGGGGTACGGGCCGCCGCGTGACCCGCGCCGGCCTGGCATTCGCCGGAATAAACAGCGACCGGCCCTTCCTGCTGTTCCTGCATTACTTCGAGGCCCATGCGCCCTACACTCCGCCGGCTCCCTTCGACCGGATGTACTACCACGGCGATCCGCGCGCCCCGGGCGAGGACGTGACCGTCCTCCTGAACTCGGACCGGGCGCGCAAGCTGGCCCCGAAGGTCAACAAGCACATGTACGACTGGCTCGAGGGAATCACCGACCTGGACTTCCCGCGGCGCCAGTACGCCGCCGGGGTCAGCCATGTGGACGACTACGTGGGCCAGGTCGTGGCCGGCTTGCGCGCACAGGGCCTGTACGACCGGGCCATGATCATCGTCGTGGCCGACCACGGCGAACACCTGGGCGAGCACGACTTCTGGTTCACCCACGCCCTGCCGTATGTCGAGACCATGCACGTGCCCCTGCTGATCAAGTTTCCCGCCGCCCGTTACGCGGGCCGGGTGGTGGCAGCGACCGTCTCCCTCGTCGATGTCATGCCCACCGTGCTGAAAGCGGCCGGCCTGCCGGTCCCCGCCGGCCTGGACGGCGTCGACCTGGCCCCCCTGATCACCGGCGAGGCCGCGGCCGCGCATCCTGCGGTGCTGGCCGAACAGGGCAACCGGCCCGGCGAGTACTGGAAGGCCCTGGTCGCCGGCCGCTGGAAGCTGATGCGATGCGTCAAGGGGGATGCGGTCGCCTACGAACTGTACGACCGGTTGGACGACCCCGGCGAGACCCGCAACCTGGCCGCAGACCTCCCGGACACCGTGGCCGCGCTGGCCGCGCGGCTGGACGGGTTTCTCGAGCCCGGCCATCCCTTCACCGTGGCCGAGCCCCTGCCGTCACGCAAACTTTCCCGGGACAGCCGGCGCCGGCTGCGCTCCCTGGGCTACATCCGCTGACATCCTCTCCCGTATGATCAGGAAGGCCTACGCATGAACCTCCCCCTGATATCCCCGGACAACGCCTGGGCCATCTGGACCATCCTGCTGGCAGCCGCCGCCTTCGGCCTGCTGGGCGAGCGCACCGGGTGGGGCGGCCGCCTCTCGGGCGTGATCCTGACCATGGGCGCCACCTTCGCCCTGTCCAACCTGGGCGTGATCCCCTCCGACGGCGTGCCCGCCTACGATGTGGTATGGAGCTTCCTGGTGCCGGCGGCCATCCCCCTGCTGCTGCTGCGGGCGGACCTGCGGCGCATCCTGCGCGAGGCCGGCCCCACGCTCATCGCCTACCTCGTCGGCGCGGCCGGCACGGTGATCGGCACCGTTGTCGCCTTCCACGTCGTGCCGCTGGGGTCGGAGGGCTGGAAGCTGGCGGGGATCTTCTCGGCCACCTACATCGGCGGTTCGATGAACTACGCGGCGGCGGCCGAGGCCCTGGGCCTGCACAGCGGCGACCTGCTGAGCGCGGGCGTGGCCGCGGACAACCTTGTGATGGCGCTGTACTTCCTGGTGCTGTTCGCGTTGCCCGGGATCGGATGGTTGCGCCGCCGGTATCGGCAGCGCACTCCGGTGGGCGCTGATGAGGCCACAGGGGCCGGAGCCGGAACCCCGACGCAGGACCTGCCCCGCTTCCCCGAAATCGGCCGCGCCGCCCTGGCCCTGGCGCTGGCCGCGGGTCTGTGTTGGGCCGGCTACGGCGTCGCCGCGGCCATGGGCTGGCGCGGCGGCGGGATCCTGGTGATCACGGCCCTGACCGTCGCCCTGGCCACCGTCTTTCCCGCCCGCCTGCGGGCCCTGGACGGCGCCGAGGTCATGGGGGCCTTCCTGATGCAGATCTTCTTCGCGGTGATCGGAGCGAGCGCCAACGTGGGCATCGTTTTGCGGGTGGGCCCGGTGCTGTTCGTGTTCGCGGCGCTGATCCTGCTGATCCACCTGGTGTTCCTGCTGACCGCCGGCCGCCTGTTGCAGCTGGATCTGGCCGAGCTGGTCATCGCCTCGAACGCCAACATGGGCGGCCCCACCACCGCCGCGGCCATGGCCGTGGCCCGCAGGTGGGATTCCCTGGTCCTGCCGGCCATCCTGTGCGGCACCCTGGGCTACGCCGTGGCCACCTTCCTGGGCGTGGCCCTGGGCCATATGTTGCGATAGATCACAGGCGCGGCTTTCATGGGTGGGACCGCCTGCCGCCACCGGACCCCGCGGAAAGGACCATCGTGAAAATCGCCCTGATCATCGCCGTCATCGCCGCCGCGGCCGCCGTCGCGGGCGTGGCCTTCTACCGCTCGGTGTTCGCCGGACCGGTGCAACACCCTGAAAAAGCGGTCACCGGCAGCCTGTGGGAGCTGGAAACCAGGACCCTTGAAGGCGAACCGGTGGCCCTTGCGCAGTACAGGGGCCGGGTGGCCCTGGTGGTGAACGTGGCCAGCAAGTGCGGCTTCACTCCCCAGTACAAGGGGCTGGAGACCCTGTACGAGAGGCTCCATGACCGGGGCTTCGTCATCCTCGGTTTTCCCAGCAACGACTTCCGCAAGCAGGAGCCGGGCACGCCGGAGCAGATCCGCGCCTTCTGCACCGACACCTACGGCGTGACGTTCCCGCTGTTCGCCAAACGCAAGGTCACCGGCGAGGACAAGGACGAGGTGTACCGCTTCCTGACCGCGGGCGGCCTGCAGGAGCCCACCTGGAACTTCACCAAGTACCTGGTGGGCCGCGACGGCAAGGTCATCGCCCGTTTCGCTCCGAAGACCGCCCCGGACGACAAGGTGCTGCTGGAGGCCATCGCCAAGGCCCTCCAGGATTGATCTCCTGCGAAAAGGCCGCCGGCGGAATCCTTTCCGCCGGCGGCCTCCATGGCAATCCCTTGCCTGCTGGCAGTTCCGTCTGAACCGTCAGGAACAGCCCGTGGTCGCGCCGCAGTTGTGGCACTTGTAGCAGGAGCCGTTGCGCACCGTCACGGACCCGCACTCGGGGCACGGCGGGCTGTCGGCCTGCTGCTGGAACACCGTATGTTCGCGTTTCTGGCGCTCCTCCATGGTGATGCGGCTGGATGGTCCGCCCGCGGCCGCGGCCATGGCCTTCAGACCGCCCGCCTTGGCCGCCGCGACGCCCAGGGCGGCCTCGGTGGTATCTGCCACGCCGTCCTCCTCGGTGCCGTCCGCATCGCCCAGGTGCTCCCCGAACTTCAGGTCCATCCACCGGAAGATGTAGTCCATGACGGACTTGGCGATGGGGATCTGCTTGTTCGAGGTGAAACCGCTGGGCTCGAACCGCGCGTGGCTGAACTTGTTGACCAGCACCTTCAGCGGCACGCCGTACTGCAGCATGATCGAGACGCTGGTGGCGAAGCTGTCCATCAGCCCGCTGACCACCGAGCCCTCCTTGGCCATGCTGATGAACATCTCGCCCGGCTTGCCGTTGGGATAAAGGCCCACGGTGAGATAGCCCTCGTGCCCGTTGATGGAGAACTTGTGGGTGATGGCCTCGCGTTCGTCCGGCAGGCGCACGCGCTTGGGCTTGGGCGGAGCCAGGAGGGTCTCCTCCTGCTTCTCATCCTTGTCGCCCGTGGTCAGCGGTTGCAGGCGTTTGCTGCCGTCACGGTAGATGGCCACGGCCTTCAGGCCCATCTTCCAGGCCTCGAGGTAGGTCTGTTCGATCTCCTCGACGGTGGCCTCGTGGGGCATGTTCACCGTCTTGCTGATGGCCCCGCTCAAAAACGGCTGCACCGCCGCCATCATGCGCAAATGGCCCATGTAGTGGATGCTGCGCTCCCCGTTGGCCGGCTTGAAGGCGCAGTCGAACACCGCCAGGTGCTCGTCCTTCAGGTGGGGCGCCCCCTCGATGGTCTCCTGCTTGCCGATGTAGTCGATGATGTCGGCGATCTGGTCCTCGTCGTAGCCCAGCCTCTCCAGGGCGTCCGGCACGGTGTGGTTGACGATCTTCATCAGCCCGCCGTCCACCGTCTTCTTGTACTTGATCAGCGCGATGTCCGGCTCCACGCCGGTGGTGTCGCAGTCCATCATGAAGCCGATGGTGCCGGTGGGCGCCAGCACGGTGACCTGGGCGTTGCGGTAGCCGAAGTCGTGGCCCAGGGCGTAGGCCTCGCGCCAGGCGCTCTCGGCCTCCTCGAGCAGCTTCTCGGGCACCCGGTTGCGGGTGATGCTGTTCAGGGCCGCCCGGTGCTTGCGGATCACCTCGAGCATGGGCTCGCGGTTCTCCTCGAAACCGGCGAACGGTCCCATGCGGCCGGCGATCTCGGCGGAGGTCTTGTAGGCCTCGCCGCACATCAGGGCGGTGATGGCCGCGGCGTAGTCGCGCCCGGTGTTGCTGTCGTAGGGCAGGCCCCGGTACATCAGCAGGGCGCCCAGGTTGGCGTAGCCCAGGCCCAGGGGACGGAAGCGGTGGCTGTTGACCTCGATCTCCGGGCGCGGGTAGCTGCTGTTGCCCACGATGATCTCCATGGCCAGGATCAGCAGCCGCACCGCGTAGCGGAAGGAGGCGGTGTCGAACTCGCCGTTTTCGTCCACGAACTTCATGAGGTTCAGCGACGCCAGGTTGCAGGCCGAGTCGTCCAGGAACATGTACTCGCTGCAGGGGTTGCTGGCGTGGATGCGGTCGGTGTTGCGACAGGTGTGCCACTCGTTGATGGTGGTGTCGAACTGCATGCCCGGGTCACCGCAGATATGGGTGCCCTCGGCGATCTTCCGCATCAGGTCGCGGGCCTTGTAGGTGTCCATGGGCCGGCCGTCGGTCACCGCGCGGGTGGTCCACTCGCCGTCCTCCTCCACCGCGCGCATGAACTCGTTGCTGACCCGCACCGAGTTGTTGCTGTTCTGGAAGAAGATGGAGCTGTAGGCCTCGCCGCCGAAGGAGCCGTCGTAGCCGGCGTCCATCAGGGCCCAGGCCTTCTTCTCCTCCTTGACCTTGCACTCGATGAATTCCTCGATGTCCGGGTGGTCGGCGTTGAGGATCACCATCTTGGCCGCGCGCCGGGTCTTGCCGCCGCTCTTGATCACGCCGGCGAAGGCGTCGAAGCCGCGCATGAACGACACCGGGCCGCTGGCCTGGCCTCCGGCCGACAGGTTTTCCCGGCTCGAGCGCAGGGCCGACAGGTTGCTGCCGGTGCCGCTGCCGTACTTGAAAAGCAGCCCTTCGGTCTTGGCCAGGTCCAGGATGGAGGCCATGGAGTCCTCCACGCTGTTGATGAAGCAGGCCGAGCACTGGGGCTTCTTCTCCACGCCCACGTTGAACCACACCGGGGAGTTGAAGGCGGCCAGCTGGTTGACCAGCAAGTGCTTCAACTCGGCGTGAAAGGCCTCGGCGTCCACGTCGGTGGCGAAGTAGCCGTCCTTGACGCCCCAGCCGGTGATGGTGTCGACCACCCGGCCGACAAGCTGCCTGACCGAGTGCTCGCGCTCGGCGGTTCCCTTGCCACCGCGGAAATACTTGCTGACCACGACATTGGTGGCCATGGGGCTCCAGAAGCTGGGGATCTCGCAGTTCTCCTGCTTGAAGATCACCTCGCCCTTGTCGTTGGTGATCGCGGCGGTCCGCAGCTCCCACTCGATGGCGTCGAAGGGATCGACCCCCTCGGTGGTGTACCAGCGCTCGACGTTCAGCCCGCGGTGGCGGATCTGTTCCTGCTCCCCCGTTCCCTCCGCGGCCCGGACGTCGACCGCGGGCGCCTCCTGCTGCGGACTCTCGGCGGCAGTGCCGCTTTCCCCGAACAGGACCCCATCACCGGCGGGCTGCAGTTTTTCATTGTTGATCTTGTCGGTCATGATCCTTCTCTCCTCAAGGTTCAGATCCATCTGAACACCCGTGCGGTGTCTATTGTGATCCGGCATGATTCCCGCTCCCGAACCTAATCAGGAGTTTATTGCTTTTGTTTTGCAAGGGAGTCGCCGATCCGGTATTCCGGCGCCGGGTTCAGCCACCGGCCTGGGCTCGCGAGCCTGGTTTGGGGTATCCGGTGTCCGTTTGATATCCCGTGTGAAAAACCCCAATATCTTGGGTTTTTCGAGGCGACTACCACATCCCGTAGTGGGATAGGCCGACAATAAAAACCTCGGCATTCCACTTCAAAGAAAAAATGCCGGGAGGGGCGCGACGGGTTCCCGGCCCCGCTTCGCTCCTGCACAACTAGGCGTGAAATGTTGAGTTAGACCACAAGGGGGCCGCAGCAAAAATTCCCGAATTCCTTGCGAAAAATTCACGCGCCAACCCTGCCGGACAAAATATTCCCTCGCGGTCCGGAATTCGCGTCATTGTAACCTATTGTTTTTCTGGATGTTATATTCAAGGCCGGATTCGGACGGCCAGGAGGTTCAGGAATCTTCCGTTTCGCCAAGAATTTCCACCAAAAGATCACCCTGGCCGACGACCTGGCCCGCCTCCACCGCCACCGTCTGCACCGTCCCGGAGATCGCGGCGGCCAGTTCGGTTTCCATCTTCATGGACTCCATGATGACC
>JALUJS010000320.1 GCA_027056825.1 Candidatus Krumholzibacteriia bacterium
CTGGCAGACCGATGTCAACCAGATCATCGCCTATGCCTCGAGGGCCTTTGCCCTCTTTTACGCCCTGCAGTGCATAGTGGCCTTCCTGATGGCCTGGGAGCACCGGGATGTGCCGCGCCGCGGCGCACGGCTGGCGGTCTTCGCCGCCGCCGCGGCGCTGTGCCTGCTCGTGTTCGCGTTCGGCGTGTCCTCGGAATAGAGCGCGGAGGGGATGCCGGGCGGGGGCGGGCAACGGAAAAAGACCGGGGCCCATCACAACCATCGCCACTCGCCCAGAAGCGACAATCGCAACAGACCCCGGGGCCGTGGACCCGGACCATCCTGCGGGTGATCCGGGTTAAGACTATTTCAGAAGCACGCCTCGCGTGCTGGTGGCGCCGTGGTCGGTCCGCAACCGAAACAGGTACACGCCGCCGGGCACCGACCGGCCATCCCGGTCGCGGCCGTCCCAGGGTGCTGACACCGGCCCCGCGCAAGTCCAGCCGTCCCGGAGGGTGGCCACCAGGCGCCCGCGGATATCGAAGACATCCAGGTGCACCGGGCCGTCCCGGTCCAGGTCGAAGCGTACGATGGTGCGGGGATTGAAGGGATTGGGATAGAGCATCGGCGCGGCCGGCGGTCCGGGCGGACCGTCCACCGCGCTCAGGGGATCGTGCACCGTGATGGTGGTGCCCGGCAGGGTCACCTCCTCGAACCAGCTGCCGTCGGTGGTGGCCACGTAGACCGAGACGGTGGTGATGGGCGTCACGCCCTCGGCGAGGGCCTCGAAGTCCCAGGTGTAGAGTTCGCCGGGACCGAGCACGAACAGGCCGGCGCCCATGAGCACGGCGTATCCGTGCCAGGTGCCCAGGGAGTCCTCCTCGAAGCCCTGGTAGGTGAAGATGCCGCTGTCGGTGTAGAGCTTGCCGGCGGCGCCGGCGACCGAGCGCACGACGGTGGTGTCGTAGGTCACGGTCACGTCGATGGTGCGGACCTCGAGGGTGTCGGCGATCAGGATGGACAGACGCCCCTGATCGCCGGGTGTGATGGTGGTGTCGGTCGGGGAGTAGGACAGGTGCACCTGGGCCGCGGCCACCGTGGCCAGACCCAGGACCCACAGCACCGCCGGCAGAAGCGGGCGAGGAATCGTCAACCAGCGTTTCATGTCACATCTCCCCTTCGGTTTCGGTTCCGTTGGCGTCCCGGGATCCCCGGGCGGTCACGCGGCAAGTTGTCCGTGACCGCCCGCTTGCCCGGTTTGCTCATTGTTTCGCTGCTTCTACTTGACCAGGGTCATCTTGCGGACCTGGCTGTAGGGCCCGGCCTTGATCTGGTAGAAGTAGGTGCCCGTGGCCACGGACTTGCCGCTGTCGTCGCGACCGGTCCAGACCACCTCATGCAGTCCGGCCCCCATCCTGTCGTCGATCAGGGTGGCGACCTTCTTGCCGTCCACACCGTAGACCGTCAGCCTGACGTCCTGCGCTTCGGGCAGGGAGAAGCTGATCTTGGTCATGGGGTTGAACGGGTTGGGATAGTTGGCGTTCAGCGAGAACACCCGCGGGGTGACCGAGCCGGAAGTCTGCTCCAGCTTCACCTTCAGATCGCTGTTGTCGGTGCCGCGGGCGGTGATGTGCAGGTCCTCCATGGGGATCGCCTCGTCCGCCCGGATGACCATCAGGTCGCCCTGGCCGGTGAAGGCGTTGTTCACGCCCATGACCGCCACGCTGGCGTCCAGGTTCTCGCCCACGTTGCGCAGGAACGTCAGCTCCGACTGCTCGTCCAGCAGGCCGCCGGCGGTGACCGAACCGACCGGATGGGCCGCGGTCACCCGCAGACCCTTCAAGCCGCCGCCTTCGACCAGGCGCAGGGCCATGGTCCCATCGTCGGTGTGGATCCAGGCCAGGCTGACGACGCCGGAGACCGGTTGCTTGTCCTTGGCCGCGCTGACGACGCCGAAGTTCATGGAGAACACCATGAGATCCTCGAAGTCGATCCTGCTGTCGGTGGTGGGGATGCCCAGGCGGCTCCAGTCGTCGGTGGGACCGACGTCCACGAAGTCGCCCGCCCCGCCGGTGGGGATGGTCGAACCGAAGTACGTGCCCAGGTCGTTCATGTCGAACGCATCGACCACGCCGTTGGGAACCGGATCGGCCCCGGCCCCGTGGGTGTCGCCGAGCCAGTAGTTGGTCGCCCGGTCGTTGGCCGCGGCCGGAGCGCTGACGTTGCCGGCGGCGTCCACGGCGAACACCTCGTAGTAGTACACGCCGCGGTGGTCCGAGTCGGTCCACTGCTGGGTGAAGGCCAGGCCCGCGGCGGTGAACGGACCGGCCCACTCGGCGGACCCTGCCGCCGCGGCGTAGCTGGCCGGGCGGGTGGGGATCACGTCGCCGGCCAGGTCATCGTACTCGGGGTAGGCCGAGACGCCCGGGGTGGTGTCGTACCACAGCCCGCTGAAGACCTCGTAGTGGTCCACATCGGTTCCGTCGTGGGACCAGGCCACATCGACCTTGCGGTAGCCCGGAGCCGCGGTGATGTCGGTCACCGGCGCGGGCGGGGTGCAGTCGATGGTGAAGGTCGCGCCGACAGCGGTGGCCGGGATGGGCGCGTTGCTCGGGTCGCGGAGGCTGAAGCTGTCGAAGGTCACCGAGCCGGTTCCCTCGGCGGCAGTGGTGAAGTCGATGGTGAACAGCCCGTAGGTGCCAGGGCCGCTGATGGGCTGGGTCGGGCTGCCGACGGTGGTGCCGGAGATCATCCAGGAGCCGTCGCCGTTGTCGAAGGTCAGGAACTGGGTGGTCGTGCCGAAGGGCTGCAGGCTGGTGATGGTTCCCCAGCCCAGCTCGCCGGAGGCGCGGACCACGGCGTTGAACCCGAACACGTCGGGAGTGTAGTCGTCGGTGGTAAGGTTGAAGGTCAGGGTGTGGGTCTCGCCGCAGGCCACCGGACCGGTGGCGGCCGGCGTGACGGTGAACGAACCCATGCCGGACCAGGGCTCGTACAGGACATGGTCACTGACCGCGTCGCCCAGACCGCCGGGGTTGTAGAGGCCCCCGGTGGCTGTGTCGTCGCTGACGTCCAAGGGACCGGTGGCGTCGCCCCACCAGTTGCCGGTCGCGTCCACGTCCAGCCCCATGGCCTCGACGCCCTCGTGGGTGTTGCCCGCGATGACACAGTCGTGGATGGCCACCACGCTGGTGTCGTCAGTCAGGTAACCCACCGTCAGACCCTCGTAGTTGGCCGTCAAGGTGGTGTTGGTGATGGTTGCGGCCGTGCCGGGGCCGAAGTAGGTGGTGGCGTAGATGCCGGCGGAGGTGGAGCCGTCGGTGGCCGCCACGCCCCTGCAGTCGGTGAAGGTGCTGTTGGTGATGGTCCCGGTGCCGCCGCCGCCGAATTCAACGCCGTAGTCCAGGAAGTCGCCGTCGCCCTTGCCGGTGTAGGTCAGGCCGTCCATGGTCACGTCCGGCGGGGTGGGCTCGATGGCCCCACGCACCTGCACGCCGACGCGCTGGATGTTGGAGAGCTGGCAGTTCTCCAACAGACCGGTCCCGGTCAGGTAGGTGATACCGAAGCCCAGGTAGGTCCCGGCGTAGATGTTCCGGACCTCGCAGTTGCGCATGGTCAGGTTGGCGCCGCGGCTCTGGATGCCGTTGAAGACCGTATGGCCGGTTCCGTCGATGGCCAGGTCCTCGAAGGTCGCCGCAACGCCGTAGTCCACGTAGACCAGGCCGTTGCTGATCAGGTAGCTGCCGGTGGTGGTGTCGTAACCGGGCATGATCGTCGTGTTCCCCGACCCCGAACCGATGATGGTCAGGTCCTTGTCGATGAGCAGCTGGCTCGGTTGGACATAGGTGCCCGGATCCACCGTGATGGTGTCCCCGGAATTGGCGTCGGCCACCGCGGCGGCGATGGTCGCGTAGCCGATGCCCTGGGTGATGTTGTTGACCGGGAAGGTCGCCGTCGCGGTGTAGTTGTCCACCACGAAGCCCTCGCCCGCGCCGGTGACGTAGTTGCTGGCCGTATCGCCGAAGATCCAGTTGTAGCCGCGGGCGATGTTGGTGCCTAGCTCATCCGGCGCGCCGCTGCCGATGTCGGCCGAGGCGGCGATGTAGGCCGGAGAGGGCGGCTCGATGGTCAGGCCGGCGACATGCTCGAAGGTCAGGTCGGCCAGGACGCCGTCCCATCCGTGGGCCAGGGCGTAGGTGTGGACCCAGCTCGTGCCGGTGTCCCAGCCGGCGACCTCGTACACCTTGCAGTACTTGGTCCTCAGGTCGTTCCAGTCGGCGACGTCCCAGGGGTCGCCGCCCCACTCGGCGTTGGACGGCTCGTTGGCGATCACCGCGTAGTTGCCCAGGCCGTCGGTGACCCAGATGTTGAAGTACGGGCCGTACAGGGAGCCCGAACTGGCCACGTCGTCCAAGCGATCGATGTGCAGGGAGGTGATGGCCGAAACGAGGGCGCCGTTGATCTTGTCGGTGCCCAGGCCGGCCTTCTGGCCGCTGGCGAAGACGGCGAACTCGGGCGCGCCCATGACGCCGTGGGCGCCGTTGCCGTAGATCAGGGGCGGGCCGTCGGTGGCGTTGTTGCGGATGATGAAGGCCGCCCAGTCCGGGTCCACCACCAGGGGCGGGGCGGGCGTCATGGTGACGTGGTCGTCGGTTCCGTCATTCCACAGGCTGACGGAGAAGCCCGCGTACTGCAGGGGCACAACTTCGCTACCCCAGCTCCAGTCCATGTCCCAGGCGCCCGCGCCGCCGCCGTGGGCCGCGGCGCCGCCGGGAATCTCGGGAGTACCGGTGCCGGGCAGGTAGGCGCCGGCGTCGGTCTCGGTGGCGTACATGGTCGCCCAGTCCATGGTGCCGGACATGGGTACGCCCATGGCGGGCTTTTCACTGCCCCAGTAGGCCGTGTCGTACCAGGGATGGTCGGCGGTGGCGCCGGGGTGGTTCCGCAGCGCCCACTTCTGCACGCCCCCGTCAGCATAGAAATAGATGCTGTAGGCGTACCAGTCCGGAGTGTCCGGATCCCAGGTCGGCCAGGCGTCGTGGTCGGCGCCGATGGCCTGGGGCGTCCACACCTCGCCGGTGCCGGGGTCATCCCCGAACCAGGCGGTGTCGCCCTCCTTCGCGAAGATGTCGAAGCCGGAGTCCACGGTGACCGGCAGGACCCCGGTGTAGGTCCCGTCGCCGTTGTCGGTCAGGGTGCCCTGGAAATGAAGCGCGCTCGAGGGCACGGTCGTTCCCAGCGCCAGGGCCGGAACGAGCAGGAAAAATGCTGCCAGAATGAACCTTTTCATGTCTTCCCCCCGATGGGTTGTTTCATCCGTGAAGTGATCGTGTTGTGTGTGAAGCCCGGTTCTCCAAACCTCCTTTTCCCTACTTGACCAAGGTCATCTTGCGGACCTCGTGATAAGGCCCGGCCTCCATCCGGAAGAAATAGGCGCCCGTGGCCACGGGCTGGCCCCGGTCGTCCCGTCCCGTCCAGACCACTTCGTGACGGCCGGCCGGAAGGGTTCCGTCGACCAGGACCGCGATCCTGCGGCCGTCGATCCCGTACACCGCCAGCTTCACGCGCCGGGTATCCGGCAGGGCGAAGGAGATGGTGGTCGTCGGGTTGAAGGGGTTGGGATAATTGGCGTCCAGGGCGCAGGCTGTCGGCGCGGCGGAGCCCGGCGCGACGCCGGAAACCACCTTCAGGTCCTGGTTGGCCGTTCCCCGCGCGGTGATTTCCAGGTCGGCCAAGGAAATGTCCGCCGCGGTCCGGACCACAAGCAGTTCCCCGGTGCCGGTGATGGCCTTGCCCGCGCCCATCAGGGCCAGGTTGGCGTCCAGGTTGTCCCCAACGTTGCGCAGGAAGAACTCCCCGGCCTGCTGCTCGAGCAACGCACCGGGGCTGACCTGCGATACGGCCACGGGGGCGCGCAGGTGCAGGCCCTTGAGGCCCTGTCCGCCGTTCAGGACCAGGGCCATGGCGCCGGCGTCGATCCGTCGCCAGGCCAGGTCCACCGCACCGGGAACCGGGGCCTGGTCCTTGGCCGCGCTGACCACGCCGAAGTTCAGCGAGAAGATCATCAGATCCTCGAAGTCGATCCTGCTGTCGGTGGTGGGGATGCCCAGGCGGCTCCAGTCGTCGGTGGGACCGACGTCCACGAAGTCGCCCGCTCCGCCGGTGGGAACGGTGGTGCCGAAGTACGTGCCCAGGTCGTTCATGTCGAACGCATCGACCACGCCGTTGGGCACCGGATCGGCCCCGGCCCCGTGGGTGTCGCCGAGCCAGTAGTTGGTCGCCCGGTCGTTGGCCGCCGCGGCGTCGCCGTTGAGCACGGCGTCCACCGCGAACACCTCGTAGTAGTAGACGCCCCGGCTGGATGCGTCGGGCCAGGTGTCGGTGATGGTGTGGACGCCGACGGGCGTCGTGCCCACCGGTTCCCATTCGGGACTGGCGTCGGCCTCGGCCCAGGTGGCGGGCCGGGCGGGGATCACGTTGCCGGGCAGATCGTCGTACTCGGGATAGGCCGAGACGCCGGGCGTGGTGTCGTACCACAGGCCACGGAAGATCTCGTAGTGGTCCACATCCACATCATCGTGGTTCCAGGTCACGGTGATCCTGTTGTGGCCGGTGGCGGCGGTGATGTCCGTGACCGGCGCCGGCGCGATGCAATCGACCAGGAACGAGGTTCCCAGCAGCGGTGCGTAAAGCGGTTGGTTGAGGGCGTCCCGCAACTCGTACGAGACGAACTCCACGCCCACTTCCCCGTCGCCGACAGTCTGCACGGCGATGGTGAACATGTCGGCCGTGTCCACCAGGCCCGGGGTGGCGCCCAGCAGGGCGTCGTCCACGGTCAGCGTGCCGTCCCCGTTGTCCAGGACCTGGAACAGGTGCGGGCCGATATCGCCCATGGCGCCGGCGTCGGCCACATCCGATACCGTCGCCGTGCCTGGCCCGGTGATACGGAAGGTGACGCTGTAGCCCTGGACGGCCATGCCGCCCGGATCACCCAGGTAGGTGACCGTCACGGGCATGGGCACACCGCAGCGCACCGGCCCGTGGTCCGGAACCGTGGCGATGATCCCGGGCCCGATCATGGTCCAGGGATCGAACAGGATGTGGTCGGTGACCTCGAAGCCCAACCCGCCGGGATTTTTCACGGGGTGGTAGGGACCGCTGATGTGGCCCCACCAGTTCCAGCGGGCGTCGTAGTCGATGAACGAGTTCGACCACCCGGCCAGGCTGAGGTTGTCGAGGAAGGAGCAGCCCCTGGCCATGCCGTCAACCGTGCCGCCGTCCTCGACGATGACGAAGCCCCGCTCGAAACGGGTGATCTCGCAGTCGGTCATGTTGAAGGTGACCAGGCCCGCGGAGATGGCGGCCGGTCCCCAGCTGTCGGGCGTGTCGTTGCCGGTGAACACGCTGCCGGTGATGTCCATGGCGGCGGCGCTCTTGGTGAAGCCGGATTTCTCCAGCGGGATCTCCACCGGCTGCGGCACGCGGCGGTCAACCAGGGTCTTGGCCCCGGTGGCCGCGGCCACGAGGGCGTCCCCCACGGGATTGATCACGGCGCCGTCGGTGAAGGAGGCGGTGTTGTCCTCCATGTACACCGAGGTCTGGATGCCGTCGGCTATACAGCCGGTCATGGTCACGGTGGTTCCGGCGGTGCCGAGGAAACCCGTGGCCGCCCAGGTGGCGCCGGTGTAGGCCAGGCCGGCGACGCTGCAGGCGTCGAGGGTGAAGCCGGCGCCGCGCGAGACCTGGATCCCGTTCTGGGCGATGGCGGCGATGGCTCCCTGGCCCGTGACGGTGACGCGGGTCAGCGTTCCGGCAAGGCCCGGCCCGTCCACGACCACGGCGGACTTCTGGAAATCCTCGACCACCACGTCGGTCATGTTGAAGGAATGGGGTGTCGCGTCAACGGCCACGGTGAAAACCCCGTTGCCGTGAGGCACGGAGTCCAGGATGGATCCGCGCACGCCGGTGATGCGGATGTTCTCCAGGGAGCCGCCGGCGTTGAAGTAGCCGAAGCCCTGGAACAGCATGTTTGCATCGCCTTGGCCCCTGCCGTCCAGGGTCAGGTTCGTGAAAACAACCTGGTCGCAGTCGCGCACCAGGATGACGGGGAAGTAATAGGATCCGATGATGAACGAGGCCGTCAGTTGCGTCGGCGAATCGATGAAGGTCTGATCGACCCCGGCTCCGGTGACGGTGAGGTCGTCGGTGGTTACGACCACCTGCTCGACATAATGACCGGCCGCGACCTGGATCACGTCACCCGGCGCGGCGGAATCCACGGCGCCCTGGATGGTTGTGAAATCCCCCGCGCCGGACGGATCGACCTGCCAGACGGCCGCCCGGACGGGAATGGATGTCGCGACAATGACCAGTCCCAGGACCACGGCGAGGCTGAACCGGTATGAAAGTTTCATGATTTCCCCCGCATACATTTTCAATTTTCGATGACATTCCCGGATGAGAACGGTTGCGGCGGGGATCCGCGGCCGACCGCGAACCCCCGCCTGCGAGTGTTACTTGATCAGGGTCATCTTGCGGACCTCGCTGTAGGGCCCGGCCTTGATCTGGTAGAAATAGGTGCCCGATGCCACGGAACGGCCCGTGTCGTCGAGACCCGTCCACACCACGTCATGGACACCCGCATCCAGGCGCTCGTTGACGAGCGTGGCCACCCGGCGGCCGTCCAGCCCGTACACCGCCAGCTCCACGTTCTGCGCCTCGGGCAGGGAGAAGCTGATGGTGGTCATGGGGTTGAACGGATTGGGGAAGTTGGCGTCCAGGGCGAAGGCCCGCGGCACGCCCGCGTCGCCGGCCTTGTCCAGGGTGTACTCCAGCTTGGCGTTTCCGACGCCGCGCAGGTCGATGGTCAGGTCCTCCGGCTTGATGTCTGCACCGGACCGGATCACCAGCAGGTCCCCGGTTCCGGTGACGGACGCGCCGCTGCCCAGGACCGCCAGGTTGGCGTCAAGCCGCGATCCGACATTGGTCAGGAAGATGTCCCGGCCCTGCAGCAGTTCGCCGGGCTGCACCCCGGTCACGGCCTGGTCCGCGCTCAGGTGCACGCCCTGCACGCCTTCGCCGGAAACCAGCTGCAACGCATAGGAGCCGTCTCCGCGCAGGGTCCAGGACAGGGCGATCAGCCCGGAGGCGGTGTCCTGCGCCTTGGCCGGTCCGACCTGGCCGTAGTTCATGGCGAAGACCATCAGGTCCTCGAAGTCGATGACGCTGTCGGTGGTCGGGATGCCGAAGCCGCTCCAGTCGTCGGTGGGACCGACATCGATGGTGTTGTCGTAGCCGGCGTCGCCGTCGCTGGTGGCGAAGGCCGCGCCCAGGGAATTGATGTCGAAGGAATTGACGTACCCGTCGGGCTCGGTGGCCGGCGGGGTACCGGTCACGTCGCCCAGCCAGTAGTTGGTCGCCCGGTCGTTGCCGTCGGCCGCGGCCAGGCTGCCGTTATCGGCCGCATCCACGGCGAACACCTCGTAGTAGTACACGCCGCGGTTGCTCGCGTCGGCCCAGGTGTCGGTGAAGGACGTCGTACCCGTAGCCACGGTGCCGGCCAGGACCCATTCGGCGCTGGCGGCGGCCGCCGCGCGGTCGGCCGGGCGCGTGGGGATGGTGTTGCCGGGCAGGTCGTCGTACTCGGGGTAGGCCGAGACGCCCACGGCGGTGTCGTACCACAGGCCGCGGTACACCTCGTAGACGGCGGTGTCGGTCCCGTCATGGGTCCAGCTTACGTCCACCTTGTTGTGGCCGGGCGCGGCGGTGATGCCGGTCACGGCGGCAGGCGCGGTGCAGTCCACCGTGAACGATCCGCCGGCCAGGTCGGCGAACAGGAAGGTGTTGTCCGGGTCGCGCAGCTTGTAGCTGAGGATGTCCACGTCCACCGGACCGTCGGCCTGGGTGTGGAAGGTGACGGTGAACAGGTCGCCGTCGGTCAACAGACCGACCGTCGCGCCCAGGAT
>JALUJS010000321.1 GCA_027056825.1 Candidatus Krumholzibacteriia bacterium
CCCGCGGCGTGCGGGTGTTCACCGACCGCGACAACGAGGACCACGGCCAGCTGTGGACCCCGGTGGTCCTTTCGGACGACGTGGTCATCGAGATGCTGCTGCCGGACGAGTCCCGCCACGACTACGCTCTGGAACTGACCGCGGTCAACCGCGGCTACCGCTACTTCGGCGAGGAGATCGCCGACCAGCTGACCGACAAATCGGGCAGCTGCAACATCGACGTGGTCTGCCCCGAGGGCGACGACTGGCGCAACGAGATCCCCGCCGTGGGCGTGATCTCCACCGGGGGATCCACCTTCTGCACGGGTTTCCTGGTCAACAACACGGCCCAGGACGCCACGCCCTACTTCATGACCGCGAACCACTGCGGGATCAGCACCAACAATGCCGCTTCGCTGGTCGTGTACTGGAACTTCGAAAGTCCCACCTGCGGACAGCAGGGCGGCGGCAGCCTGAGCCAGTTCTCCACCGGGTCGACCTGGCTGGCCGGCAACTCGACCTCCGACTTCACGCTGGTGGTCCTGGATGATCCCCTGAACCCCGACTACAACCTGAGCCTGGCCGGCTGGGACAACACCAGCAACGATCCGGTCCAGGCTGTGGCCATCCACCATCCCAATACCGACGAGAAGAGCATCAGCTTCGAGTTCGACCCCACCAGCACCACGTCGTACCTGGGCACCACCGTGCCCGGCGACGGCACCCACATCCGCATCACGGACTGGGATCTGGGCACCACCGAGCCCGGTTCCTCGGGCTCGCCCCTGTTCGACCAGAACCATCACGTGGTGGGTCAGCTGCACGGCGGTTACGCGGCCTGCGGCAACGACCTGTCCGACTGGTACGGCCGCTTCTCGCGGTCCTGGCCTTTCCTGGCGCCATACCTCGACCCCCTCGGTTCGGGCGTCACCAGCCTGGATACCTACGTGCCCGGCCAGACCGGCCTGGTGGTCACGCCGAACGGTACGTTCATGTCCGCAGGTGATCCGGGCGGGCCGTTCACGCCCTCGAGCGAGACCTACACCCTGGAGAACAAGGACGCTGCCGACCTGACCTACCAGGTCAGCGTCGATGTGCCGTGGCTTGATGTCGCCAACGCCTCGGGTGTTATTTCGGCCGGCGGCACGGCCACCGTCACGGTCACCATCAACGCGGCAGCCAATGCCCTGCCCCTGGGCATCCACACCGGGGCGATTTCCTTCTTCAATCTCACGAGCGGCGATGGTGACACTTCCCGCGCTGTGCGCCTGCAGGTGGGGATCCCGGAGCTGGTGTACGGCTACAACATGGACACCGATCCGGGCTGGACCATGGGCCCGGGCTGGGAGTTCGGAGTTCCCCAGGGTCTGGGCGGGGACCACGGCAACCCCGATCCGACCAGCGGTCACACCGGCGCCAACGTTCTGGGCTTCAACCTGGCCGGTGGCTATGACAACGACATGGCCATGTCCGCCATGGTCAGCGGGCCCTTCGATTGTTCGCAACTCAGCGCGGTGAGCGTGAAGTTCTGGCGCTGGCTCGGTGTCGAACAGTCCACCTACGACCATGCCGCCTTCGCCGTGAGCAGCGATGGCGTGAACTTCACCCCGGTGTGGCAGAACTCCGGAACCGTGGATGACGGCGCCTGGACCCAGGTGGAATATGACATCAGCGCGGTGGCCGACGGCCAGCCGACGGTGTACCTGGCCTGGTCCCTCGGGCCCACCGACGGCAGCTGGACGTACTGCGGCTGGAACATCGACGACCTGGAGATCTGGGGCCTGACCCCGGGCGGCGGACTGGACCTGACCATGGTCCCGGACAATCCCCCCGTGGAGATCCCCGCGGGCGGAGGCACGTTCGGCTACAGCGTGCAGCTGGTGACCGACCACGCCATCACCGCCTCGGCGGTCTTCGACGCGGTGCTGCCCGACGGAACGGTCTACCCGGTGCAGACCACGCCGGTGCTGACCCTGGCCGCGGGCACCCACCAGTGGCCCGGTCTTTCCCAGGACGTGCCCGCCTTCGCGCCGGCGGGAGCCTATATGTACCGGTTGACCATCTCGACCACCGAGGGCGAGGCGGTCCAGGCTTCCTTCCCCTTCACCAAGCTGGCGGTGGCCAAGGCCTCCCCGCGCGTGGAGGAATGGAAGTTGAACGGGTGGAACGACGGCAAGGGCGGCGAGGCGGCCCCGGCCGGTTTCGCCGTGCGCGGAGCCTCACCGAACCCGTTCAACCCCATGACGACCATCGCCTTCGACCTGCCGCGCGACATGCGGGTGAACCTGGACATCTTTGATGTGGCGGGTCGCCGCGTGCGCTCCCTGGTCAGCGGCGAGGTCATGCCGGCGGGCCGGCGTTCGGTGCTGTGGAACGGCCTGGACGACGGCGGCCGCCGTGCGGCGACCGGCGTGTACTTCTACCGGCTGCAGGCCGGGGAATTCACGGGCACCGGCCGCATGATGCTCGTGAAATAGGTCCTGCAGGATTCCTTCCGCCTGTATAATGCCCCGGACCAGACGGTCCGGGGCGTTTTCCATTGCGGGTCGAGGAGAAGGACATGAGCGAACCCCTGAAGGAGCTGCGCGCGGAGATCGACCGCATCGACACGGAGATCCTGGAACTGCTGCGCCGCAGGAACGAGGCCGCCGCGGAGGTGCTGCGGACCAAGCTGGAGACCGGTCTGCCGATCTACGTGCCCGAACGGGAGGAGCAGAAGGTGGCGGCTTTCCGGCGCGCGGCCGGCGCGGCGGACCTGGACGAGGACTGGGCCGAGGATTTCCTGCGTATGATGATGAGCGCCTCGCGCGCGCGGCAGTCGCGGGCGGAGTTTCCCCGCAGCACACCGCAGCCGCGCACCGTCCTGATCGTGGGCGGGGCCGGCCGCATGGGCGCCCTCTACGCGGGGCTGTTCCGCTCCAGCGGTCACCTGGTGCGCATCCTGGAAAAGGGCGACTGGGACCGGGCCGACACGCTGGCCGGGGGCGCGGATGTCGCGGTGGTGGCGGTTCCCATCCGCAGGACGGTCGCGGTGATCGGGAAGCTGGGGCCACTCCTGGACCCCGGCGCCCTGCTATGCGACATGACCAGCCTGAAGAGCGGTCCGGTGGCGGCCATGCTGGAGGCCCATCCCGGGCCGGTCCTGGGCCTGCACCCCATGCACGGTGCGGACGTGGGCAACCTCTCCAAGCAACTGGTAGTG
>JALUJS010000322.1 GCA_027056825.1 Candidatus Krumholzibacteriia bacterium
GTGATGGGTTCGCCCACCAGCACGTTGTCCTGCCCCGGCAGGTCGCCCGCGGCGGCGGCCCAGGCGGCCAGGCGCTGCAGCAGGGGCAGGGCCATGGCGCTCAGGGGCAGGCTGCCGGCTTCCGGCCGCATGTCCGCGGCCATGACCAGGACCCGGCCGGCCTCCGGCTCGCGCAGCAGGACCAGGGGGTCTCCGCCGGGGAGGGTCAGCAGGGCGCGGCCCTGGTCGTCGCCGTCGAGGGAGAACCAGCGCTGCCAGAGGACGTCCCGCAGCGCGCGCAGGGCCTGGGGACCAAATCCCGCCAGCAGGTCGCCGCCGCCGCCGACCAGCTTGGCCCGCACCCCCTTGTCCAGGGACTGGAAACGGGGGCTCTGCTCCGGCAATCCCAGCGCCGGCAGCAGGGTGGAGCCGAGGTAGGAGGCCCCGGTGGGATCGCCGGCCAGCACCATCACGCCGCCGCCGGCGCGCAGCCAGGCGCTCATCCCCTCCAGGGCGATCCGCCCCAACGGGTCAGGGTCCACGAGCACGAGCAGGTCGGCGCCGTCCAGGGCCCCGGTGGACAGCCCCTCCCCGGTCAGGGGCGTGACGGCGAAGGTCCGGCCCTCGCCGCCGGGATCCAGGGCCTGCTGCACGAAGCGCCAGCCGCCCCGGCCGGGCAAGCCATCGGCAGGCCGGTCGGCTCCGTGCACCAGCAGCACCCGGACGCGCGCGGGCACCCGCAGCACGAAGGGCCGCGCGTCGTCGGTCGGCAGGCGGTCGCCCGCCTTGCGCACCCAGCCCCGGTGCAGTCCGGGGCCCGGCACCGTCAGGGAGAATTCAAGGTCGCGGATGCCGCCAGGCTCACCCGCGGCCACGGCCTCGGCCACGGTGACGCCGTCCAGTTCGAGGGTGAAGGGCTGGTCCGCCTGGTCGGGTATGACCCGCGCGGTGCAGGTGATGGTCTCGCCCGGACGCAGGGCGCGCTGGGGCAGCATCACCTTCAGGACCCCGCCGCCGGGTACCTCCTGGCCGGTCCGGCGCAGAAGCACGCGCACGGGCAGGCCGCCGCCGAGTTCCTCCGCAGCGGCGGAGAGGTTGCCCGTCGCCGGGGTCTTCTGCAGGTCGCTGAACAGCACGATGTCCAGGGCGCGGCCGGGCGCGCCGCGCGCCAGCCGTCCGGCCTCGGCCAGGACGGCCGCCAGGTCGAAGGTCCCGTCCTCGGGCGTCAGGTCCGCGAGCACCCCCGCGGGGACCGCCCCGGTCGGCAACCAGTCCCCCAGCAGGGGCCTGACCTCCACGCCGGCGGCCAGGATCTGGACGCTGGCGCCGTCAGGCAACATGCGCAGCATGTCGCCGGCGTCGCGCACGGCGCGCTCCAGCCGGGTGCCCTCGTCCTGCTGGGTGCCCATGCTGGCGCTGACATCCATCACCAGCAGGACGCTGTGGCCGGACAGCCCTCCGCCCAGTCCGCCCCAGCGCGGCCCGGACACCGCCACCGTCAGCAGCAGGATGGCCAGCACGCGCAGCAGCAGCAGCAGCCAGCGCCGGGTGCTGAGGCGGCGGGTCTGGCGCGCCTGAACCTCGCTGAGAAAGCGCAGGTCGCTGAACTTCTCGCGGCGAACCTTGCGACGGCTCAGAAAGTGGATGATCACCGGCAGGGCCGCGGCCAGGCCACCGAACAACAGGGCGGGATTGGCAAAGCTCAGGGGCATCAGGACATCCGCCGGCGTTTCTGCAGGTAAGCGGCCAGGGCCGGGGCGAAGGCCGCATCGGTTCGCATCTCCACCATGTCGATGAGGCGACGGCGGCACTCGCGGCGCAGGTCATTGCGCCAGCCGTCGAAATTGCGGCGGTAGTCCGCGCCCATGTGGGCCGGTTCGAGGCGCACGCGGCGGCCCGGCTCCTCCAGCGCCTCGAACTCCACCTCGCCGCGGAAATCCAGGTCGATTTCGCGCGGGTCGAGGATCTGGAAGGCCAGCACCTCGTGGCCGCGGTGGCGGAAGTGCTTCAACCCGTCCAGGACCGCGTCCGGGGCGTCCATCATGTCGCTCAGCAGGATCACCAGGCCGCGGCGGGGAATGCGCTCGGCCACCTCGTGCAGGACCGGTCCCAGACGGGTCCCGCTGCCCCGGGGCAAATCGTCCAGCACCTTGAGCACCTGGAAGAGTTGCCGGCGCACCGAGCGGGCCGGCACCTTCTGCAGGGGTTTCTCGTCGAAGGTCACCAGCCCCACCGCGTCGTTCTGGCGCAGCAGCAGGTAGCTGAGGGCCGCCGCCAGCCAAATGGCGTAGGTGCGCTTTTCCGGCAGGGCGGGGTCGCTGCGGTAGCTCATGCTGGCCGAGCAGTCCACCAGGATGGTCGCCCGCAGGTTGGTCTCCTCGGCGAAGACCTTCAGGTAGTGGCGGTCGGTCTTGGCGTAAAGCCGCCAGTCGATGTGGTTCACCGGTTCGCCGGGGATGTACTGGCGGTACTCGGCGAACTCGGCGCTGAACCCGTGGTAGGGGCTCTTGTGCAGGCCCATGAGGAAGCCCTCGACCACCAGGCGCGCGATGAGGTCCAGACGCCCCAGGCCGCCGATGAGTTCCGGGCTCAGGAGGGCCTGCTTCACGGGGCGACCTCGTCGAGGATCATGTCGATGACGCGGTCCTTGGAGATGTTCTCGGCCTCGGCGTGGAAGTTGGCCACCAGGCGGTGCCGCAGCACCGGATGGGCCAGGCGGCGGATGTCGTCCAGGTCCGGAGTGGGGCGTCCCTCGAGCAGGGCGCGGGTCTTGGCCCCGGTGACCAGGAACTGGGCCGCGCGCGGACCGGCGCCCCAGGCCAGGTATTCGGTCGCCGCCGCGGCGGTCTCTTCCCCGTCCAGGCGGGTGGCGCGCACCAGTTTGACGGCGTACTCGGTGACGTTGCGGGCCACCGGCACCTGCCGCACCACCTCGCGGTTGGCCAGCACGTCCCGGGCGCCCAGGATCTTCCGCAGCTCGACCGCGGCCTGACCGGTGGTGCTCTCGACGATGGCCACCTCGTCCTGGTAGCCGGGATACCCGATCAGCACGTTGAACATGAAGCGGTCGAGCTGGGCTTCGGGCAGCGGGTAGGTGCCCTCCTGTTCGATGGGATTCTGGGTGGCCAGCACGAAGAACGGCTCGGGCAGGCGGTGGGTCGCGCCACCGGCGGTGACCTCGCGCTCCTG
>JALUJS010000323.1 GCA_027056825.1 Candidatus Krumholzibacteriia bacterium
CCGTTGATGTCACAGGCGGCCTGCCGACTCCGTATCTATCATGAGGTCGATACGGATCACAAGGAGGCCGACATGAGAATCACGATGTTGCTGATCGCCGCCGTGCTGGCGGGTTACCCGGCGGCGGCGGCCCAGGCCGGTCCCGCGCCGGAAAAGGGGAAGGCCCCGGTGGAGAAATCGGACAAGGACTGGAAAAAGGAGCTCTCTGCGGAGCAGTACAGCGTCCTGCGCTGCAGCGCCACCGAGGCGCCTTTTACCGGCAAATACTGGAATCACCACGCCGAGGGAACCTACGTGTGCGCCGGTTGCGGCGCGCCCCTGTTCTCCTCGAGCGCGAAGTTCAAGTCCGGCAGCGGCTGGCCCAGCTACTTCCAACCGGTCAACGACGCGGCCATCCGCGAGAAGATCGACGGCAGCCTGGGCATGGTGCGCACCGAGATCCTGTGCGCCAAGTGCGGGGGACATCTCGGCCACGTGTTCAAGGACGGACCGCCGCCCACCGGGCTGCGCTACTGCGTGAATTCGGCCGCCCTGGATTTCCGCCCCGCGGCCGGCGATGACGGCCCGGGCGGCGGCGCCGGCGGGGTCGACGGCGAACAAGAACAGGTGAAATGAAGCCATCCCCGCGGGGAATCCTTCCACGGCTGCGGATCCCGGCCCTGCTGGCGGCCGGGATCGGCGCGTCGATCCTGGCGTCCATCCTGGCGTCGATCCTCGCGGTTCCGCCCGCGTGCGGGGCCGGACTGTTGGAAGGCCGTTCCCCCGCGGACGCCACCTACCTGGCGCTGGACGCCGTTCCCCGCGCCGTCTACGCGGACGATCCCGACTCCCTGTTGCTGTGGTTGAACGCCTGGGAAGAGGCCGGAGGCCCGGCCGAGCCCATCCTCCGCGTACGCATCCTGGGCGCCATCTGGGACGACGCCTTCGTCGAGGCCATGTATCCGGACGACCTGATGGACCTGTTGACGGAGTTCAGCCTCCATCCGGATGCGCCGGCTTTGCAGGAGAGGGACCTCTCGGTCGGGTTGCAACGGGCCATCGCGCTGGGCGAACGCATGTCCGTGGCGCGGGTCCGGCGCGCTTTCCGCGCATGCACCACCGCCTTCGCCGACCAGTTGTTGCCCCACGTGACGATGAATACTCCGGAGGAATTCTTCTGCCTGCTCTACTCGGGCCGCACCGACCAGGCCTGGGCCCTGCTGGCCGGAGACGCCCTGGCCGGCACGCGCCTGAAGCTCATGCGCGATGCCCGCGTGCGTCGGCTGAAGCGCATCCTGCCCACCTTCATCGCGGTCGAGGGCGGTTTCTGGTCCGCCTTCAACAGGTACGCCTTTGCCGGGGATCACGCCCTGGCCGGTTTGCAGGTGGGCGTGCGCAAGGGACCCTGGCTGGCCCGCCTGGTCCTGGAAACCCGCCCGGGCCGCACCGAGGAGCCGTACCTGGCACGGCAGGGGGACATCCTCGGCGTCTCGGACCGTTTCGACGCCCTGCTGGTGGGGATGGAACTGGGGCGGGCCCTGCCTCTTGGCCGGCGGCTGTGGCTGGAAGGCTTCGGCGGCGTGGGCTTCGACGCGGTCAAGCCGCTGAAGGACGAGGACATCGTCCTGGGCGCCCTGCACCTGGACCTGGGCGCGGGCCTGCGCTGGCACCTGGATTCCGCCGGTCGTTTCTTCGTTTCCACCACCTGCCGCCGCGAATGGATCCGTCCCCGCAACACCGAGGGATCCGCGCTTTGGGGGGACGCCTGGAGCGTGCGCCTGGCCTTGGGGATGAATTTGGAAGCCGAGTCCCTGCAACAACTTGACCTGTTGGTCCCGTAATCGGGCCCTTTTTGTCCTTGCTGGTAAAATTCAAATTCAATAGACTGACCTTAAACAGGTGAACTTTTCTCCTGTTTTTATCTGCTTCGAGAGGAGACGCCATGTTCGCTCGTCAACGCTCTTTCCGTTCCGAGACTACCCTGCTGCTGACGCTCACGCTGGCCACGGCCCTGTTGGCCGTATCCGGCCCGGCCCAGGCCGAGACCCTTTATACCGCGGTCCTGACGGGGGCTGCGGCCGGTACGCCTTCGCCCGCCACCGGGACGGCGTCCCTGACCCTCAACGACGCCCAGACCGAGGTGAGTTACGTCATCGAATACACCGGACTTCTGGGCGTGGAGTTCGCCGCGCATATCCACCAAGGCCGGCCGGGGGAATTCGGCCCGGTTCTCGAGGCCCTTCCCCTGGGATCGCCCAAGGTGGGCGTCTGGGCCGTGGGTCCCACCGAGGTGGATCTGCTCAACCAGGGCAAGATCTACCTCAACATCCACACCGACCTGTATGCCGGGGGAGAGATCCGGGGAGATGTTTCTTTCCAGACCGTGCCCAACGAAGCTTTGAGCTTCGGCGCCGTCAAGGCGTTGTTCCACTAGCCCGGATTGCTCATGAAGGAGCCGGGCTTGTCTTATACCGGCCCCGTTCCCCGGAGCGGGGCCACGTCCCTGAAGGATGATCATGATTTCCGCATCCGGCCGCCGATTGACCGTGTTTGTGATCCTGTCGGCCTTGACCCTGGCGGCGTCCACGGCCGGAGCCTATTCCTCCGGCCCGCCCGACGGCCTGACCAACGCCCCGGGCGAAAGCAACTGCACCGCCTGCCACGGATCGTTTCCCTTGAACAGCGGGATGGGTTCCCTGGAAGTGGTCGGTCTGCCCGCCGCATACAGCCCGAATACCGTTTATCCGCTGGAGATCAAGCTCAGCGATCCCGCGGCCCAGCGCTGGGGTTTCGAAATGACCGTCATCGACCAGAACGGAACCAGCCAGGGGGCCCTGGCGCCGGTGAACCTCGAAACCCAGACTTCCACCGGCGGGGCTTTCAGCCGCACCTACCTCAAGCACACCAGCCAGGGCACGCATTTCGGTCAGACGGCCCAGAACACGTGGCAGTTCCAGTGGACGGCGCCTGCTGCCGGGACCGGCAGCGTGGGGTTCTTCGTGGTGGGCAACGCGGCCAATGGCAATGGATCCACCAGCGGCGACCGCATCTACACCACCAGCGTCAACGTGGCGGAGGAATCCCTCTCGCCGGTGCCGGAGGGGATGTTCGCGGCCAGCCTGCATGATCCCTATCCCAACCCCTTCAATCCGCGCACGGTCATCGCGTTCACCCTGGAGGA
>JALUJS010000324.1 GCA_027056825.1 Candidatus Krumholzibacteriia bacterium
TTCCAGGATCGGAGCTTCAGCTTCATCACGAAGACACCCCCTGCCTCGGTCCTGATCAAGAAGGCCGCTGGTCTGGATTCCGGCAGTTCCGAACCCGGCAGGGTATCCGCCGGCACCATCTCCCGCGCCAAGCTGCGGGAGATCGCCGAGATGAAGATGGTGGATCTCAACGCCGGTTCCCCGGAGGCGGCGATGAAGATCATCGCCGGCACCGCGCGGAGCATGGGACTGGACGTCGTCTAGGCCGGCCTGACTGCGACGTACGGCGCCGGGTCCGCGGACCGACGGAGCGCCGGAGAGAGGACGGCGCGGAATCCTCCCCGCCCGACTCATCGCAAATCACAGTCAACCGGAGACAACAACAATGAAACACGGGAAGACCTACAACAGCGCCCGGGAACTCTACGAGAAGCAGAAGGAATACGACCTTCACGAAGCCGTGGAGATCCTGGACAAGTTTCCCAGGGCGAAGTTCGACGAGACCGTGGACATGGCGGTCAGGCTGAACGTCAACCCGAAGCACGCCGACCAGATGGTCCGCGGCACGGTGGTCCTGCCCCACGGCACCGGCAAGACGGTGCGCGTGCTGGTGATCACCCGCGGTCCGAAGGAGCAGGAGGCGACCGAGGCCGGGGCCGACATGGTCGGGGCCGACGAGTACCTGCCCAAGATCAAGGACGGCTGGACGGATGTGGACGTGATCATCGCCACCCCCGACATGATGGGTGAGCTGGGCAAGCTGGGCCGGATCCTCGGTCCCCGCGGCCTGATGCCCAACCCGAAGGTCGGGACCGTCACCATGGACATCGCCAAGGCGGTCAAGGAGGCCAAGGCCGGCCGGATCGAGTACCGCGTCGACAAGGCGGGCATCATCCATGCCCCCGTCGGCAAGCGCTCCTTTCCGAAGGACCACATCGAGGAGAACGCCCGGACCCTGTACCGGGAACTCCTGCGGGTCAAGCCTGCCGCGGTCAAGGGCACGTACGTCAAGTCGGCGTTCCTGTCCGGAACCATGACCCCGTCCATTCGCCTGGCGGTCTCGAGCCTCGCTTGAGACCCCGCGGGAAACCGGTACGGGCGCGCTGAGTGAAGCCTGTGCATAGATCAAGGAGAGGTTGCCAGATGGCACGTCCCGAAAAAGTCGCCGAGGTCCAGGCGATCACCGAACGGATCCAGTCCGCCCAGAGCATGGTTCTGGCGGATTTCACGGGTCTGACGGTGGAGCAGATGACCGTGTTCCGGCGCAGTTGTCGGGAAAGTGGCGTGGATTGCCGCGTGGTGAAGAACCGCCTGGCCCGCATCGCCGCCGACAACGCCGAGATGCCGGTGATGAAGGACCACCTGAAGGGTCCCACCGCCATCATCTTCGGCCCGGAAAGCCAGATCGATCCCGCCAAGATCGTGGTCGAATTCGCCAAGGAAAACGAGGCGATGGAGATCAAGGGCGGTTTCATCGACGGTCAGTATCTCGAGCCCGCCGCCGTGGTGGCGCTGTCCAAGACCCCGAGCAAGGATGAGCTGATCGCCAAGATGCTTGGCTCCATCAACTCGCCCGCCTCGGGTCTGGCCGCCGCCCTCAACGGTGTCATCGCCGGACTGGCCCGGACCATCGAGGCCGTCGCCAAGAAGCAGGCCGAAGCCGCCTGACGACGGTCCACCGAGAGCATGGCCGCGCCGGTCGCGGCCGCAGTACCAGACAACCCCCGGGCCCCGTGCCCGGACCCGCAAGGAGAGATAGAGCAATGAGCGAGATCAACCTGACCGAGAACGCCGCCAAGGTGCTGGAGATGATCGAGGGCATGAGCCTGCTGGAGGCCGCCGACCTGGTCAAGGCCATGGAGGAGAAGTTCGGCGTGAGCGCCGCCGCTCCCGTGGCCGTGGCCGCCGTGGGCGCCGCCGGCGGGGAGGCCGCGGCCGAGGAGAAGACCGACTTCGACGTCATGCTGACCGGTGTCGGCGACAAGAAGATCCAGGTCATCAAGGTCGTCCGCGCCATCACCGGCCTGGGCCTGAAGGAGGCCAAGGAGATGGTGGAGAGCGCCCCCTGCGCCGTCAAGGAAGGCGTGACCAAGGACGAGGCCGAGGAGATCAAGGGCAAGCTGGAGGAAGTCGGCGCCATCGTCGACCTGAAGTAGGCCCGGATGCGGGGCGAAGGGGGCCGGTCCCCCTTCGCCCGCCTTCGTTTTCGTCGTCATTCATGCCAGCGAGCGGCCGTGCGCCATCGCGGCCCGTCCCTTCTTCCGAGGAAGTGGTCCTGTGAAAAATATTCCCGTCGACAGGTTCACCGGACGCGTCAATTTCTCCAAGATCCAGCGTGAAGAGAAGATGCCCAACCTGCTGGCCATCCAGCTGGATTCCTACAACGACTTTCTCCAGACCGGCGTGGAAGCCGAGAAGCGGAAGGAACAGGGGTTGGAGGCGGTCTTCCGCACCATCTTCCCCATCGAGTCCACCCGCGGCAACCTGGTCATGGAGTACATCAGCTACAAGACCACCGAGCCGAAATACGGCATCGAGGAGTGCGGCGACCGGGGGCTGACCTTCAGCGTGCCCCTGAAGGTGCGTCTGCGCCTGGTGGTCAAGGAGGCGGCCGAGGGTTCGGACGAGATGATCATCCGCGACATCCAGGAACAGGAAGTGTACCTGGGCGAGCTGCCGATGATCACCGACAAGGGAACCTTCCTGATCAACGGCGCCGAGCGCGTGATCGTCTCCCAGCTGCACCGCTCCCCGGGCGTGTTCTTCAGCGACGAGATCCACCCCAACGGGCGCCGGCTGTTCCGCAGCCGGATCATCCCCTACCGCGGTTCCTGGGTCGAGTTCACCACCGACATCAACAACATCCTCTACGTCCACATCGACCGCAAGCGCAAGCAGCCGGCCACCATCCTGCTGCGGGCCCTCGGTTTCCAGACCAACGAGGAGATCATCGAACTCTTCCACAAGGTCGAGACCGTCAAGGTGCCCAAGGCCGGGACCAAGAAGTTCGCCGCCTTCGAGGAGAATCTCGAGGGCCGGATCCTCGCCGGCGACGTCTACCGCCAGGACGAGGAAGGGACCCTGCTGGCCCGGGCGGGCGACATCATCGACGCCCTGCGGCGCGAGGAGATCCTCTCCAGCGGAGTCAAGGAACTGAAGCTCGTGGCCGAGGGTGAAG
>JALUJS010000325.1 GCA_027056825.1 Candidatus Krumholzibacteriia bacterium
GTCCACCGCCGCGGTGGAATCGGTGCCCACGTCCAGGACCTCGTGTCCCTGCTTGCGCAGGTGCTCGATCAGGCGCTGCTTCAGTTCGAACCCGCCATGATCGGCTCCGATGGCGATGTTCATCGTTCCGTCCTTTGTTGCGGGTCCCTACCAGACCCGGCTGTCGTCATCCCGCCGGCGCACGGGCCGGGGCTGCTCCGGTCCCGGCGTCTCGCCCTGGCGGAGGGCCCGGCGCAAGCGGCGCACGTATGCCGCCAGGGCCTCCCGACCCGCCTCGGTCAACCGGAAACAGGTGACCCGGCGTCCGCCGCGGGGGATCTTCTCCGCCTCAACGTATCCGGCCTCCTTCAGGCGCCGGGTCTGCACGTGCAGGTTACCGTCGGCGAGGTTCGTTTCCTTTCTCAGGTCCGCGAACAGCCAGGCTTGCCCGTCAGCCAGCGTCGCCAGGATGGCGATCCGGGCCGGAGCGGCCAAGTGGGGATCCAGGTCATCATACTTCATATGACTGAAGCAAGATCCTTCCCGTCGCGGGCGTATGTATTATTCGGCAGCAACTTTTTCAAATAAAGCAAATACTCCTCAACCAAGGAGAATTCAAGGGTTATTTTAACTTTATTTCATAAAGTATCTTGGCGGTATCAAATCCCGGTTTGGTGAGATCAATACCTGAAATCATGTTTCAGAAAATTATGCCAGCAAACGCTGAAAACTTCTTTTCCAATGGATTCAGTATGATAAAATATTGCAACTGTGTTATCGCCCCACAACCATTGGAGGGATCATTCATGCCGTCGTTCACCCGGGACCATCTTGTCCGTCTGGCCAATATCGCGGCCCTGCTGGCTTTTATCCTCTCGCCGGGCCTGGTGCTGGCCGCCCAACGCATCGTGGTGGCCGAACTGTGGTCCACCGACGGCTGACCCTACTGCCCTTCCGCGGTCGCGGGAATCAATGATCTCGAAGCTGTCCACGGCCCGGACGAGCTGCTGGCCATGACCTTCTACTTCAGCGCCCCCTACGCCCTCCCCGAGGGCAACGCGCGGGCCTCGTGGTACGGCGTCTCCGGTACGCCGACGGTGATGTTCGACGGCGTGATCGCCGAAGTCGGCGGCCTGCCCTCCGGGTCCATGTACCCCACCTACGCCAACGATTTCAATGCCCGGGCGCCCATCGCCAGCCCGCTGGTCATGAACGGCGGCTACTCCCTGGTGGGCGGGCAGGGCTCGGCGACCTTCACCATCACCGAGGAACAGGCCCTGTCCGGCAACTTCACCGTGCATTTCTTCATCTGCCAGGAAGGCCTGCACGACCAGAGCAACATGGTCGTGGACATCCCCGCCACCGAGACCTTCACCCCCGCGGGGATCGGCGAAAGCACCACGGTGGCCACCACCTTCACCATGGACCCCTCCTGGACCGAAGCGGACCTGCGTGTCATCGCCCTGGTGCAGAACAACTCCACCAAGGAGATCCTGCAGGCCTGTCTGGCCGGCGCCGACTACAACGGCACCGTCGTGGTGGACTGTATTCCCGACGGCATGGAGGCGGGGTGGACCCTGCAGGGCCCCTCGGGCTTCTCCCTGTCCGGCCGGGGCGACGCCTCGGTTCCCATCTTCGAGACGGGCCAGTTCACCCTGACCTGGGAGGACCTGACCTGGTGGACCTCGCCCCCGACCAATCCCCAGACCCAGACCCTGGCCCAGGACGGGACCATCACCTTCACGGGACAGTATGACGGCGGTCCCTTCGGGGCGGATTCCTCCCTGCCCATGGGCGATCCCGGCAACGGCTGCGCCGTCAGCCTCGTGGATGTTGACGAGGACGGGGACCTGGACGTGCACCTGGTGAACCACGGTTCGGCCGACCGCCTGCTGGTCAACGACGGCGGCGGCAGCTGGACGGACGTCGCCGCCGGTCCGCTGGCCGACACCGGCGCCGGCCGCAGCTGCGCCTGGGCCGATTTCAACGGCGACGGACACCTGGACGTGTACCTGGTCAAGGAGAACGAGGCCAACGTGCTGCTGGACGGGGACGGCAGCGGCGGGTTCACCGTCGATCCCGCCTACGGCATCGATGATACGGGACCGGGCTTCGCCGCCGCCTGGATCGATTACGAGCGCGACGGGGACCTGGACCTGTACATCGTGGAATACGGGGCCGCCAACACCCTGTTGCAGAACATCGGAGATCCGGGGGTGGGTTTCGTGATCTTCCAGTCCATCACCGGCACGGCCGCCAACGCCCTGGGCAACGGGACGGCCGCTGCCCTGACCGACGGCGACCTGGACGGGTACCTGGACATCTACGTACCCAACCAGTACAACCCCAATGTCTTCCTGCAGGACACCGACCTGGGCTACAACGATGTGTCCGCCGCCTCCGGCCTGGACGACATCAACAACGGCACCGGTGCGGCCTGGGGCGATTACGACAACGACGGGGACTTCGACCTGTACCTGGTCAACGACGGCAACGCCGACAAGCTCTACCGCTGCACCGGATCCTTCCAGTACAGCCTGGTGAACGATCCGGTGGTGCAGGATCCCGGTCACGGCCGCGGAGCCGCCTGGGTGGACGTGGACAACGACGGCTGGCTGGACCTCTACGTGGCCCGCAACGGCCAGTCGGACCTGCTGCTGATCAACGACCAGGCCGGCGGATTCTTCCGGGTGATGGTCGGCGTCGACCAGTCCCTCGGCGCGGGCAACGGGGTGGTTTGCGGGGACCTGGACGGCGACCACAGGCCGGACATCGTGGTCTCCTGCGACACCGGCGCCAACTTCATGCTGCGCAACACGCGCAGCACGGGCAACAACTGGCTCGATCTGGATCTGACCGGGGCCGGAGCCAACACCAGCGCCCTGGGCGCCCGCGTTGCGGTGACCGCCGGCGGTCTGACGCAGACCCGCCTGCTGGCCTCCGGCACCGGATACATGACCAACGCTCCGCTGCGCCAGCACTTCGGACTGGGAACGGCCACCGTCGTGGACCAGGTGGAAATCCTCTGGCCGGACAGCACGACCCAGACCTTCGGGCCGATGGGCGCGAACCAGGCGCTGGCCGTGGTCCAGGGTCAGGATCCGGTCAGCGGCGTGGGCGAAGGCCTTCCCGGCATCACGCGACTGGACGGCAACTACCCCAACCCCTTCAAC
>JALUJS010000326.1 GCA_027056825.1 Candidatus Krumholzibacteriia bacterium
GGTGAAGATCCAGCCGTTGACCAGCAGCGTCGCGGCGGCGCAAACCGCCAGCACGGACACAGCCAGCGTGCGCCCCCGCGGATTGCCGGCGCCCAGGACGCACAGCACGCGCCGGACGATCACCACCGCGGCCAGGATCAGCACCGGCGACAGCGGGCAGATGTACCGCGAGATGATCCACACCTGCTTGACCGCGTAGCCGCCCATGAGCAGGACGCTCCAGGTCACCGCCACGCCCACCAGGGCGATCTCGCGGCGGTCGGGGCGGCGATCCTTTCCTGCCGGGCCGCGCCATGCGCGCCAGGCCAGGACGGCGATGATCAGGGCCCCGAGCCAAAGCAGGCCCTGGGTGGCCGCGGGCACCTGCGCGGCCTGGACCAGGTAGGGGATCACCACGCCGGGCGCGAGGCTCACGGCGGCGCTCTTGGCCGCCGCCGTGCCGGGCGTGATGCGGCCGAAGGACCACCAGGCGAACGCCAGCCAGGGCCCCACCACCAGCAACCACCCCGCCGCCGCGGCCAGGGCGTCGGGAATCCGGACGCGCCAGCGGTGACCCCGGTCAGCCGCCCAGGCCAGCCACAACCAGGCCGGGGGAACCACCAGCATGTACTCCGGACGCACCAGGGCGGCCAGGCCCGCCGCCACGCCCCAGGCCACATGCCGCGGCCGATCGCCCGCGGCCAGCCCCCCGTCGCGCAGCAGCGGCGCCAGCAACGCCAGCAGCAGGGCGGTGGCCAGGGGGGTCTCCATGCCCGAGAAGCTCCAGCGCAGGAACCACGCGTCGCAGGCGATCAGCAGCATCACCACCGCCCGCCACCTGCCACCCAGGCCCAGGCGGCCGGTCAGGTCCCACGCGATGATGACGGCCAGCAGGCCCGACAGCGCCCCCAGCACGAACGGAGCGGCCATGGCCGGTGTGCCCAGCGCCAGCAGCAGGGCCAGGCCGAAGATCCACAGGGGGCTGGTGGCGCCGTAGGAATGTTCGCCGGGGTTGAAGGCGAATTCGCCCCGGTGCAGGAGGTTCTCGGCGTAGCGCAGGTGGATGAAGGTGTCGTCGGTGACGTAGCCGCGCAGGGCAACGCCCGCGGCCGCCAGGACGGCGACCGCCAGCAGCAAGGGAAGGATACGGCTTGCGCGCATCGGCCTCCGGCCTACCTGAGGAACATGGGCAGGTTCTGCACCCTGCGGATCACCGGCTTGTATTCCCTGGTGTCGTAGAAACGGTCCACCTCGACCCTTTTTACGCCCTCGATGACCGAATTCAGCCCCACGGTGGTGTACTTGCCGTCCTGCAGGGCGGTCATCAGCCCGCTGGCCCCGTCCAGGAGCATGTCCATGGCCAGGTTGCCGAAGTTCATGGCCACCATGCGGTCCAGGGCGTCCGGGGCGCCGCAGCGCATCATGTACGCCAGCTGCTGGTAGGTCACGTCCATCCCCGTGTGTTCCTTGATCTTCTCGGCGGTCCACAGGCCGATGCCGCCCAGCTTCTTGTGGCCGTAGGCGTCGGTCTCGCCGGTCTCGAAGATCTCGCCGCCAACGGTGGTGGCACCCTCGCTGATGGTGATGATGGCGTAGTGGCTGGGGTTGGCGGCCTTGTCCTTGACCACCATCTCCGAGAGCTTCTCCACGTCGAAGGGCACCTCGGAGATGATCGCGCGGTCCACGTTGGCCAGGTAGCTGGCGACCAGGCTGGTCTCGCCGCTGTTGCGGCCGAACAGTTCGATGACGCCGATGCGCTCGTGGCTGCCCACGGGGGTGCGCAGGTCGTTGATGGCCTGGACGCTGCGCGTGATGGCCGTGCCGAAGCCGATGCAGTAGTCGGTGCCGTAGACATCGTTGTCCATGGTCTTGGGGATGGCCACCTGGGGGTAGCCGGCCTGGTTCAGGCGCGCGGCGTAGCTCAGGGTGTCGTCGCCGCCGATGGGGATCAGGGCGTCGATCTCCAGCGCCTCGAGGTTGGCCACCACGGTGTCGGTGATGTCCGCGGGATAGGTCATCCCCTCCTGCTTGAGATGCTCGGGCATGTCCTGCTCCCGCATCTTGGCGGGGTTGGTGCGCGAGGTGTGCAGGAAGGTGCCGCCGCTGCGGTCGATGGTCCGCACGTCGTTCCATTCCAGGCGCCGGACCCACTCGCTGTTGCCCTCCAGGCCCAGGTCCGGCCGGTAGGAGCTCAGGCCCTTCCAGCCGCGCTTGAAGCCCAACACCTCGATGCCCTCGCGCTTGCAGCGCCAGACCACCTGCTTCATGGCGTTGTTCAGGCCGGGGACGTCGCCGCCTCCGGTCAGGATGGCGATGCGCTTGATCTTCCTCTTCATGATTCACCTCGCGTTGCGGTGGCCCGTTGGGGTACCACCGGGAAACTATACGCGGCCGCGCCGCGCGGCAAGGGTCTACTCTCCGTACGCGCAGCGGCAGCCGTCGGCCAGGAAGGTGCCGGCGCAGGACATCTTCGCCAACTGTCGGATGTCGTCCTCGCTGAACCCGAAGGTCTCCATGGCCAGGGCGTACTCGCGCGCCAGGCTCGTGCTGCTGACCGTCGGGTTGTCCGTGCACAGGGCCACCTTGACCCCCGCTTCCAGGAACTTCGGCAGGGGATGCTCCGAGAGCTTCGCCACCGCGCCGGTCTGCAGGTTCGACGACAGGCAGACCTCCACGTACACCCCGTCGGCGGCCAGGCGTTTGATCAGCTCCGGATCGCGCCCGGCGCTGGTGCCGTGGCCGATGCGGTGCGGGCCCAGGTTGTCCAGGGCCTCCCAGATGCGCTCGGGGCCTTCGCTCTCCCCGGCGTGGGCGGTCTTCTTCAGGCCCATGGCGTCGGCCAGGGCGTAGGCGTCGGTGAACAGCACCGGCGGGAAGGGCGCCTCGTGCCCGGCGATGTCGAAACCGATCACCCCGATGCCGTCGTGGTACTCCTCCTTCTCGCCGATGACCTCGCGCAGCAGCAGGCGCGCCATGTTGCCGCCGTGGTTGCGCATGGCGATGACGATGATCCCCACCTGGAAATCCGGGTGTTCGGCGGCGAAGTTGCCCAGTCCCTTGCGCGTAGCCGCGATGACCTGGCGCGTGGTCAGGCCCGCCCGGCGGTGGATCAGCGGGTTCATGCGCAGTTCCAAAAGGCGCACGCCGTCCTTGTAGGCGTCCTCGGCCAGCTCGTAGCTGATGCGCCGGATGTTGTCGTAGAACTGGGTGTACTGCAGGGGCACGTGAAACTTGTCCAGGTAGTCCAGCAGGGTGCTGTCCTGTTCCTCGTCCCACTGCAGGTAGTGGCGGAACTGCTCGAAATCCAGGCCGGGGACGGCGCTGTAGTACTTCTCGGACAGCTCCCAGAGGGTGCGCGGACGGATGGAGCCATCGAAGTGGCGGTGGATGTCCGCCAGGGGAAGGGAGCGGATGAACTCCAGGCGTGATTCACGATTCATGGGCGGGCACCTCCGGGAACCCGGTAAGCGGTAAATTCAGGGCAGGATAAGTCCGCGACCGCCCCTTGTCCAGACGCACCGACGTCCGGGGGGTCAATTAAGCGTTGCCCCCCGGGAATAACCATGTAAATTTGACCCATACCATCCGCCATCGCCGGAACGACCGGCGTCAACCGGGAGTGGGGTTCCATGAAAGTCAACACCAAGGTCCGCTACGGGTTGCGTTCAATCCTGCAGATCGCCGACAATTATGGTGGAGACCCGGTGCCCATCAGCACCATCAGCGAGAGCCAGGAGATCAGCAACAAGTACCTGGAGCAGGTCGTGGGGACCCTGCGCAAGTCGGGGCTGATCCTCAGCCGCAAGGGCGTGCGCGGCGGCTACACCCTGGCCCGCGACCCGGAGGATATCAACCTCTGGGAAGTCATCACCGCCCTGGACAACCAGACCGTCCTGGTCGATTGCGTGGATGATCCCCAGGTGTGCGACCGTTCCGACGACTGCCTGACGCGGTCCATCTGGACCCTGCTGAGCCGGCGCATGCAGGAGTTCTGGCAGAGTTTCACCCTGGCCGACCTGCTGAAGACCATGCGCGAGGCCGGCGACATGAAGCTGCAGCAGCTCAGCGACCTGGAAAAAAACCTGGAAAAAAGCTGAGAGGCGCCGTTCTTCCTTCTCCTTCCCGAAACAGGAAAATTCGCGTCCTGCACGCCATTCTGATTTCACCTATTCATTCACCGGCACCCCATCCCGCGGCTCCAGGACCTGTTTGAGCATTGACAGCCACCGGCGGGAGTTTCAACTTTCGGGAGTCCGGGCCAGCCATGACCCGACAGGATCATCCAGAACAGGGAGTGGATTATCATGGACTTCGTGCAGGGTTTGCGCCGCCGGGCCGCGGAGCTGGACCGCACCATCATCCTGCCTGAATCCGGGGATGAACGCATGCTGAGGGCCGCCGCGGCCGTCCGGGACGAGGATTTCGCGAAGATCATCCTGTTGGGCGAGGAGGACGCCATCGCCTCCGCACTGTCCGGCCTGGGCCTGTCCGCGGAGGGCATCGGCGTCATCGACCCGGCGCGGTCCACCTATCGCGCCGATTTCGAGCGCGCCTACTACGACCTGCGCAAGCACAAGGGCGTCACCCCGGAACAGGCCGCCGAGACCATGGCCGATCCCCTCTTCTTCGGGGCCATGCTCGTCAAGCAGGGCATGGCCGACGGCATGGTGGCCGGCGCAGTGAATTCCACCGGCAACGTGCTGCGGGCGGGATTCCAGATCATCGGCACCGCCCCGGGAACCAGCCTGGTTTCCAGCTGCTTCGTCATGGTTCGGCCGGACTGGCCGTTCGGCCACCAGGGGCAACTGGTGTTCGGGGACTGCGCCGTCAACCCCCAACCCACCGCCGAACAACTCGCGGACATCGCCGTGGCCACCGCCGCCACCGGCCGGCAACTGTGCGGCCTGGAACCCCGGGTGGCCATGCTGAGCTACTCCACCATGGACAGCGGCAGCGGGCCGGACGTGGACAAGGTCGTCGAGGCGACACGGCTGGTGAAGGAGAAGGCGCCGGACATGATGGTGGACGGCCCCCTGCAGCTCGACGCGGCCATCGTGCCGGAGATCGGCGCCCGCAAGGCTCCCGGCAGCCCCGTGGCCGGCAAGGCCAACGTGCTGGTCTTCCCCGACCTGGACGCCGGGAACATCGGCTACAAGCTGGTGCAGCGCCTGGCCGGCGCCGAGGCCGTGGGCCCGGTGCTGCAGGGCATGGCCGCGGGCGTGAACGACCTCTCCCGCGGCTGCAGTGTCGATGACATCGTGAACGTCGTGGCCATCACGGCCCTGCAAACGGCCTGATCGGAGAACGCCCCATGCCCGCGGCCCGGAACGTCCTGGTGATCAACTGCGGCAGCAGCTCGCTGAAGTACCAGCTGCTGGACATGGCGCAGGAAAAGCTGCTGGCCAAGGGGCTGGTCGAACGCATCGGCCTCAAGGAAGGCGTCCACACCTACACCCCCGCCGGTGGCGATCCCGTCCGCACCGAACGGCCCATCCCCGACCACGCGGCCGCCATCGCGCTGGTGCTGGAGGCCCTGACCGACCCGGAGCACGGCGTCCTGAAGAGCATGGATGAGGTGGCCGCGGTGGGGCACCGCGTGGTCCACGCCGGGGAGAAGTACTCCGGCTCGGTGGTCATCACCGAGGACGTCATCGACGCCCTCAAGGAATGCATCCCGCTGGCTCCGCTGCACAATCCCGCCAACATCACGGGCATCGAGGCCGCGCGGAAAGTCATGCCCGACGTGCCCATGGTCGGAGTCTTCGACACCGCCTTCCACCAGGCCATGCCGGACCGGGCCTACATCTACCCCATTCCCTACGAGCTGTACGAGAAGTACAAGATCCGGCGCTACGGCTTCCACGGCACCAGCCACCGCTACGTCACCCTGCGCACCGCCGAGATCCTCGAGCGCGACGTCGAGGAGCTGAACCTGGTGACCTGCCACCTGGGCAACGGCGCCTCGGTGGCCGCAGTGCAGGGCGGCCGCTCCATCGACACCAGCATGGGCCTGACGCCGCTGGAAGGCCTGATGATGGGCACCCGCAGCGGGGACATCGACCCGGCCATCGTGGGCTACCTGGCCCGCCGCCTGGACATGAAGCTGGCCGAGGTCGAGCAGATGCTCAACAAGAAGAGCGGCCTGCTGGGCATCAGCGGCATCAGCAGCGACCTGCGCGACGTCGAACGGGCCTTCGCCAAGGGCAACGACCGGGCGCGGCTGGCCCTGGAGGTCTACGCCTACCACATCCGCAAATACATCGGCGCCTACGCCGTGGCCCTGGGCCGCGTGGACGGGATCATCTTCACCGCCGGGGTGGGCGAGCACGCCTCCCTGGTGCGCGAGTGGGCCTGCCAGGGGCTGGAGGCCATCGGCGCGGCGCTCGATCCCTTCAAGAACGCCACCCGGCACGACGAGGCCATCATCTCCAAGGCCGCCTCCCGGGTGAAGATCATGATCGTGCCCACCAACGAGGAGCTGATGATCGCGCGGGATACACGGGATCTGGTCCTGGGCCGGCAGCAATAAAAGACTTGATCACACTTGTATCTTTCCCCCGTCATCCCTAGAATGACCACAAGGGTCGTACGGCTATCCGTTCATACCCGAAGGGGGATTGACATGAAAATCTCGATCAGGTTCCTCGCGGCGGCTTTCCTGCCCGCCTTGCTGTCCTTTTCCGCGTCCGCCGGGCCGGCCCCTGCGCCGGTCTACTCCACCGTCGTGGCGGGCTACAACATTCCCGCGGTGCGCGACCTGGCCGTGGACGCCGCGGGCAACGCGTTCCTGCTCGCCCGGACCATCGGCTTCAGCCAGCGCGAGGAACTGCTGGCGATCAAGTTCGATCCCGCCGGCAATCCCGTCTGGACCCGGCACGTGACCGCGAGCAACAGCATCTACGGCATGGGTGTGGCCCTGGACCCGTCCGGCGACCTGTGGATCGCCGGTTGGACCCTCGCGGCGGACCTGCCCCTGGTCACACCCCTGGACGCCACCCTTGACGGGGGCAAGGATGCCTTCCTCATGCGGCTTTCCGGCGCCGACGGAACCATCGCCTTCAGCACCTACTTCGGCGGCGAGGGGGGCGACGACTTCAACGACATCGTGATCGACGCGAACGGCCAGGTGCTGGTCGCCGGGTCCACCAGCTCCGACGCGTATCCGGTGACCCCGGACGCCCTCCAGTCCCAGCATTCGTTTCCCCAGAGCAGCTTCGCGGACGCCGTCCTCACCCGCTTTTCCCCCGCGGGGGACGCGGTGCTGTACAGCACCTACCTGGGCGGCCTGAACCACGACCGCGCCCGGCGCATCGCCCTGGATCAACAGGGCAACATCATCATCGCCGGCTCCACCGCATCCACGGACTTCCCCCTGGTCGCTCCCTTCCAGACCACCCCCGACGACATCTTCGTCGCCAGGCTGTTGCCAGACGGCTCGGCCCTGAGCTTCAGCACCTACCTCGGGGGTGAAGACCTGGATTACGTCGACGGCCTGGCGACCGACGCGTCCGGCCGGCTTTATCTCACCGGGTCGACGCGGTCCGAGGGTTTCCCCACCACCGCCGGCGCCTATACCGAAACCTTCGTGGGCGCGATCCTGGGCTGCGAAGTGCCCTTCGGACAGGACCACAACTGCGAGGACATGTTCGTGACGGTGCTGGACCCCGCCGAGGGAAACCTGGTCTGGAGCACCTACCTCGGCGGCACCCAGGTGGAAACGGCCCGGGGCGTGGTGAGCGGACCGTCGGGGTCCGCCACCGTGATCGGCTATTCGGGGTCGGCGGATTATCCCCTGCTGGACAGCGCCTTCGGCGCCAACATCGTCGTCAGCCGCCTGTCCGCCAACGGCAGCATCCTGGACTTCACGTTCAGCGTGGAGTCCGGCTCGGCCAACCGGGGCAACGGCATCGCCACGGACGCCGCGGGAAACATCTATATCGCCGGAACCGTCGGCGTGCCCGCCAGCCTCGTGGTTTCCAAACTGGATACCGAGCAGGCTTCCGGCCTCCCCCGCGCCGAGGCCGGGCTGGTGGAGGAGCTACGGAACTATCCCAACCCCTTCAACCCCCGCACCGTCATCGCCTTCGACCTGGCCCGGCCCGCCACCGCCACCCTGAGCATCCACGACGCCCGCGGCCGCCTGGTGTCGATCCTGGCCGACCACCTGGCCCTGCCCGCAGGCAGACAGGAATTTCCCTGGTCAGGCAGGGACCGGTCGGGCCGTCGCCTCCCCTCTGGCGTATTCTTCTACAGGCTGGAAGCCGGGGATCAGACCGCGATCGGCAGAATGGTGCTGCTGCAGTAGAAGGCGGAGCGTTCAGCCCTCGGCCTTCATGACCTTGCGCGGGAAGTGGAACGAGCCGCGCATGACCACCACGCCCGTTCCGGACACCTTGACCGACGTGATGCGGGCGCCGGAACGGGCCACCTGCAGGCGGGCCATATTGGGCCGGCCCAGGGCGTGACCCTGCTCGGTGACCAGGTCCACCAGGTCTCCCGGCGGGGTCAGGCCGTGGTGCGCGAGATAGGCCGCCGCAGCCCCCATGCTGGTGGCGCTGGCGATGTCCTCCAGGACGCCCATGCGGGGGTGGAAGAAGCGCAGGTGGAAGTCCGCTTCCTCGCTGAAGGTCTTGTTGCAGACCAGGGTCAACCCACCCACGCCGCGCAGGTCCGTCAACCTGCCGATGGGCTCGCCCGACGTGAACTCCCCCCTGATGATCTCCTTCTCGCAGACCGGCACCACGATCTGGTCGAAGCCGCAGGACACGCGCTGGGGACCGATGCCCCGGGTGACGAGGCTCTCGGCGGGCGCGCCCAGGGCGGCGGCCACTTCGCCCGGCGAGACGGGCTCGCCGAAACGGGGCGGCGGCAGCTCCAGGGTCACCAGCACGTGGCCGTCCGACTGGAGTTCCATGCGCACGGGCAGGATCCCGGCCCCGGTCTCCAGCTTGACCTCCACGCCCTCGGGGGGCACGCGGTAGAACCCACGGTCGGCCATGGAGGCGAAGGCGGCCAGGGCCACGTGCCCGCTCAGGGCCGCCTCGCCGCGCCGGGTGAAGAAGCGCAGGCGAATGTCCGCGCCGGCCACCGAGGGCGGCAGAATGAACCCGGCCTCCATGGACAGCTCGCCGGTGATGTTGAGCATCTCCTGTTCGCTCAGGCCCGTGGCGTTGGGGATGATGGCGGCGGGGTTGCCGGTGAAGGGCTGGCGGGCGAAGGCGTCCACGATATGGAAGGGAATGATGGCCATGACGACCTCTCTTTCGACGCATCCCTGTTCGTCCAACCCTCGGCGGGCACGCGCACAGGTTACATCCGGCGGCCTGGGGAATCAACCCATCCCCCGGGAGCCGCTCCCCGGGAACCCCCGGGGAAGTGATGGGTTTTGACCCCGCACCCGAGCGACCGTATCATGTCACCGTCCGACCATCCCGTGAAAGGTCAGTGTCTTGCCGTTGCCCCCTGTTTCCGGAACCATCCGGCCGCTCCTGTTGTGGGTGGTCTGGCTGGCCTGCATCCTCCCGACGATCGTCCCCGCTCGGACGGCTCCCGGGGGGCCCTCGGCGGACGCCATCCTCGACACCCTGCGCACCGGGCGCTGGCGCACCGCCCTGGAGTTGATACGCGACTACAACGCGCAGCACCCCGGCGACGCCCGCATGCTCTACAACCAGGCCTGCCTGGAAAACCGTGCGGGCGAGCGCGAGGCCTCCCTGGGCACCCTGCGCCGGGCCCTGGACGCGGGATTCGTCGACATGGGCTTCGCCCTGCGGGATCCGGACCTGGAAGGGGTGGCCGACGATCCCGTCCTGTTCGACCTGGCCCCCGGCGCAGGGTGCCCAGGGAGGC
>JALUJS010000327.1 GCA_027056825.1 Candidatus Krumholzibacteriia bacterium
TTCCGGCAGGGGCAGCTCGCTCAACGGGATCTCACTACCCAGCCCCTCGGCCAGCAGACCCTTGTCCAGGCCGGGCGCCACGCTGGCGACCACATGCAGGGGCCGATCGCGCAGGTGCCCGGCCAGGGCCTGTCCCGCCACCTTCAGGACCGGCAGCAGGCGCTTGAGTTCCTGGCGTCGGCTTCCCGGCAGCAGGCCCACGGTCAGGGCCCCCTGCCGCTGCTGGAAGGTCTCCTCCCGCCGCCGCCGGGAATCCTGGTAAGGGAAGTCGCCGCCGTAAACGTCGTTGAGGGGGTGGCCCATGGCGAACACGTCGAAACCGCGGGCAGCGAAGAATTCCCGTTCGAAGGGCAGGATCACGCCCAGGCGGTCGATGCGCCGCCGCAGGCCAGGGATGCGCCATCCGCCCCACGCCCAGACCTGGGGCGCGATGAGCCAGAAGACGGGAATACCGAGGGCCTTGGCCCGGCCCGCCATCCAGCCGTTGAAGCCCGGGAAATCCAGAGGTACGGCCAGGTCCACCTTTTCGCGGACCAGGAAACGGCCGACGCGCCGGCGGGCGCGCAGGATCTCCGGCATGGCCCGGGCCACCGCCGTAAAACCCATCACGCCCAGGGCGTCGGCGTCATGGACGATCTCCACCCCGGCGGACTCCAGCCGGCGACTGCCCACCGCGGAGATGCGCAGGTCCGGATCCAACGCGCGCAGGGCGGACACAAGGTCCGCCCCGTAGCGATCGCCGCTCGCTTCGCCGCAGCTGATGAAGATGTGCCTCGGTCGCACCGCCGTCATCACCGGGCCGGTCGGTTCAGGGTCGCCGGAGTCACCGCACGATGCCCCTCTCGGAGCGGCGGATGAAGGCCATCAGGTCCTCGATGCGCCGGTCCAGCTTGCAGTCCGCCGCGATCTTCTCCAGCGCCTGGGTCACGTTCAGACCCGAGCGGTACAAAAGCCGGTAGGCCCGCCGCAGATTCAGCAGCTCCTCCTCGGTGAAACCGTTGCGTTTCATCCCGATGCTGTTGAGCCCGGCGACCTCCACCGGATTGCCGGCCACCTTGATGAACGGCGGCACGTCCTGGGGCAGGCGGCTGCCGCCGCCCACGAAGCTGTAGGCCCCGATGCGCACGAACTGGTGGACGGGGGTCAGGCCGCCGATGGTCGCGTGGCTTTCGACCTCCACGTGGCCGGCCAGGTTCACCGCGTTGGCGATGACGGTGTTGTCGTGGATGTGGCAGTTGTGCGCGATATGCACGTAGGCCATCAGCAGGTTGCCGTTGCCGATGCGCGTGGCGTCGCCCTCGCCCGTGGCCACGTGCACGGTGCAGAATTCCCGGAAGTCGTTGTTGTCGCCGATCTCCACGTAGGAGGTCTCGCCCCGGTACTTCTTGTCCTGGGGCTCGCAACCGATGGCCGCCCCGTGGAAGAACCGGTTTCCCCGTCCGATGGTCGTGCGGCCCTCGATGAGGACCGAACTGCCGATGACGCAATCGGGCCCGATCACGACGTCAGGACCGATCACCGCGTGGGGACCGACCTTGACGTTGTGGCCCAGCCGCGCGCCGGGATCGACCACGGCCGTCGGATGGATTTCCGCTTCCCGCACGGGCCGGGGACCGATCACCTTCTTCACCTTCATCGGGTCCAAGTGATTCCTCCTTGCAGCGCCGCTCACGCATCCACGATGGTGGACATCAGATCGGCTTCCGCCACCTTGTGGGAGTCCACGTAGGCTGTGCCGCGCATGCGGCACATGGGACCCCGCAATTTCACCATTTCAAGTTCGAAGCGCAACTGGTCACCCGGCGTCACCGGCCGGCGGAACCGCGCTCCGTCTATTCCACTGAAGTAGACCAGCTTGCCCCGGGGGTCCTCGACGCTGCTGAGCAGCAGCACGCCCCCGGTCTGGGCCATGGCCTCGATGATCAGCACCGCGGGCATCACCGGATGCCCCGGGAAATGCCCCTGGAAGAAGGGCTCGTTGATGGTCACGTTCTTCAGGCCCGTCACGCTGCGGCCGGGGTCCAGGGCGATGATGCGGTCCACCAGCAGGAACGGGTAGCGGTGGGGCATGATCCGCATGATCGAACCGATATCCCAGCCCTCGGGGTTGCGGGGCGGGTAGAGACGCGGCAGACGCCGCTCGCTGCGGGCCAGTTCGCGCACGAACTCCACGTTGGCGTCATGGCCGGAGAACCGGGCCCTCACGTGGCCCTCGATGGGCATGCCGAGCAGGGCGAGGTCGCCCAGCAGGTCCAGGATCTTGTGCCTGACGCATTCGTCGGCGAAACGCAGTTCCTGACCGCCGGCCAGCACGCCGTTTTCGAACACCAGGGCGTTTTCCGGGGTTCCCCCCTTGACCAGGCCCATCTCCTGCAGGGCCGCCACGTCCCGCATCAGCGCGAAGGTCCGGGCCGGCGCGATCTCGGTGCGGAAGACCGACGGCGAGATCTCGAAGGTGGCGTCCTGCACCCCGATGGCAGGATCGTCATAGTCGATGTGGAACGACACCAGGAACCGGTCGGCCGGCTCCACCTCGATCTCCACGCGCCCCTCGCGCCAGCGGCGCGGGCGTGTCACGCGGTAGGAAAGAGCCGGCACCCCCTGCTCCACGATGCCGGCCTCGTCCAGCAGCTCGACGTAGATGCGCGCGCTGGCGCAGCCGGACACGGGCGGTTCGCCGCCCTCCAGGCGGATGCGGCAGTTGGTCACGCCCAGGCCGCACAGGGCGCCCAGGATATGCTCGACGGTGCTGATCCGGACGCCGTCCTTCGCCAGGGTCGTGGCCCGGTTCATCTCGTCGCGGGGCACGGTGTGCTCGACCAGGGCCGGGATCTCCACCTCACCGTCCGGCCCTGGAACAACGAACACCAGGCCCGTGTTGGCCGGCGCCGGGGAAAGCGTCATCACGGCGCGGGAGCCGGTGTGCAACCCGGTGCCCTCCATGGTCACGCTCTTGCCCAGGGTCTTCTGCGTCCAGATCATGAATCGTCTTCCTCTGGCGGCTTTTTTCGTTCCGCCGCGTCAAGCTTTCGCATCAGTTCCGGCAGCCGCCGCATGGCGCTGGTGATCCGGAAGGCTTCCTTGATGTTCAGGGCCGGATACCCGAACTGGGTCGCCCCCGCCGGAACGTCCCGCCAGATGCCCGATT
>JALUJS010000328.1 GCA_027056825.1 Candidatus Krumholzibacteriia bacterium
AATGGCCCAGGCGGTCCCCCATGTTGCCGCCCAGTCCCAGCCAGACGGTATGCTCCCGGCCGGAAACCCGGCCCACGCGGGCAGCGGGCCGCATCACGAGCCGACCTCCCCGTCCTGCAACCACGCCCGGTCGCGTTCAAAGGTCACCGAGGCGGTGCCCAGGAAGCTGGGAATGGGCGGGTTGGGCTTGTGGACCTGGACGCGGACCCTGGCGACGGGAAAATCCTCCAGCAGGGCGCGGCACAGGCGTCCGGCCAGGGTTTCGATGAGGTGGAAGGAGTTCTCCGCGGTGACCTCGCAGATCCGACGGTGAACGGCGGTGTAGTCCAGGGCGTCGCCCAGGGCGTCGGAGGCCGCGGCCGGTCCGCAGTCGACCCACAGGTCCACGTCGATGACGAAACGCTGGCCCAGTTCCCGCTCGGCCGGATGCACTCCATGGTGGGCGTAGACGTCGATGCCGCGCAGGCTGACCCTGTCCATCACCGCCATCCTTCCAGGCGCCGCGCACCCTCGGCCACCGCCTCGTCGGACGCCGTCAGGCTGATGCGGAACCAGCCCTCGCCGCCGGGACCGAAGCCGTTGCCGGGCGTGATCACCAGGTCGATCTCCGCCAGGGCGCGGGAGCAGAATTCCATGCTGCTTTCTCCGCCGGGCACCCGTACCCACAGGTAGAACGTCGCCCCGCCGGGAAAGACCTCGTACCCGGCCCGTTCCAGGGCCGCCAGCATCACCCGGCGACGCGCGGCGTAGGCGCCCATCACCTTGGCCAGCAGTTCCTCGCGGCCGTTCCCGAGGGCCAGGGCGGCGGTTTCCTGCACGGCCCCGAACACCCCGCTGTCCATGCTCTCCTTGACCCGCCCCAGGCGCGCGATCACCTCCGCGTTACCAACGGCGAAGCCCACGCGCCAGCCGGTCATGTTGAACATCTTGGACAGGCTGTGCAGTTCGACGAGCCGTTCGCGCTCCAGGTCCGCGCCCTGCAGCATGCTCACCGGACGACTGCCGTCCAGGCTCACTTCCAGGTAGGCCGCATCGTTGACCAGGACCACGGGAGTATCGGCCACGGCCTCGCGCATCCGCCGCCAGAACCCGGCATCGGCCACCGCGCCGGTGGGGTTGTGGGGATAGTTCAAAAAGAGCAGCCGCGTGCGGTCGTCGGCCATTCCAGCCAGGGCGCGGGGATCCGGCAGATAAGCGTTCTGCGACCGCAGGGCGAACGGGCGGGGCGAGCCCCCGGCCAGCAAGGTGGCCTGACCGTACACGGGATAGCCCAGGTCCGGCACCAGGGCTGTGTCACCCTCGGTGATGAAGGCCAGCGGCAGATGTCCCAGGCCCTCCTTGCTGCCCACCAGGGCCAGGACCTGGGACACCGGATCCACCGTCACCCCGAAGCGGTCCCGCATGTAACCGGCCACGGCGCGCCGGAACTCGACGGAACCGTACTGGGCCGGGTAGCGGTGATGGACCGGCCGGGCCACCGCCTCCTGCATGGCGCGGACCAGGACCGCGGGGGTAGGTCGGTCCGGATCGCCGATGCCGAGGTCCACGACATCCGCGCCGGCGTCCAGGCGCCGGCGCTTGGCCTCGTCCAGGGCCGAGAACAGGTAGGGAGGCAGGGCTTCGAGGCGGCTCATGGGACAATCGCTCCCGGTCGCAAGGAAAAGGGCCCGCGGGTGGAAAACCGCGGGCCCAATATGGCACAACAGGCTGGAATCATCCAGCGGGCATCATCCCCCCTGGGCGGCTTTTTTCTTCTCGTACGCCGCCTGGGCCATGAGGTCGTCCATGCGCTGGACCATGGTGCGGGCGGACTTGACGTAGCGGGGATGGCCCGAGGCCACGCACTCCTGGAACTTGGCCTTGGCGACCTGGTACTCGCCGGTGCATTCGAAGGCCGAGCCCCAGTAGTAGTAGATGGGGGCCAAGGCTTCGCGGCCCTGGCTGGCGTACTTCTGGACCGCCGCGGCGGCCAGGGACTTGGCCTCGCCGCATTTGCCGGCCTCGACCATGACCCGCAGCATCTCGCCGTAGTTGGTCAGGTCGTTGGGCTTGAGCTCCAGGTACTTCCGGTAGGCGGCGATGGACTCGTCCTTGTGGCCGAGCTGGTCCTGGGCGCGGGCCAGGGTCAGCAGGGCGCCCGTGTGGTTGGGATCCTTGGCCAGCATCTGGTTCAACAGCTTGACCGCACCGGCGTAGTCCTTGGCGTTGAAGCGCTGGGTGGCCATCTGGTAGGTGGTCGACCCGCCGGCCTGGGCCCCGTACTTCACGGCCAGCTGGTGGTAATGGTCGGCCTGCCGCGCGTTGCCGAGCTTGCGCTGCTGATCCTCGGCCCGCTTGGCCGCCTTGGCCAGCAGCGGCAGGATGTTCTTCTCGAACTGCGGACAGACATCCAGGGCGTGCTCGAAGGTGTCGACGGCCTGGTTGTTGTACCCGGCGGCGCCATGGATCACGCCGAGGTTGAACAGCACCCCGCAATCGTCCGGTTCCAGCATCTGCGCCTTCATGTACTCGGCGCGCGCTTCCTTGTACTGCTTGAGCTTGGCCAGGGTCTTGCCCAGGTTCCCGAAATCGCCGGCCTCGACCTGGTCCCCGCGCAGTTCGATGACCTTCCGGTAGAATTCCGCCGCCTTGGCGTAGTCACCCTTGCCATAGTAGGCCTTCCCCAAACCCCGGTTGGCCTCCACGTGCTCCGGGCACACCTGGATGATGGAATTCAGCCGCGCGATGGCCTGGTCCCACTGCTGGGCCTGGAGGAATTCGGCGGCCGACTGGTAGGCCAGGTTGGCCTCCTGCATCTGCCCGGGCTGGCATTCGGCCAAGGCCTGGGCGACCGCGGCCAGCATGAACAGGCTGAAGATAAGGGTCACGAGGCGCTGATTCCTGGTCGGGAACACGGAATTACCTCCATCTGGGGTCTTGAAACCGGATCCGGGCGGATACACGGGGACGGTTTCCGGAACCGGAAACCTGTTGATAAGTAACAACCGCCTCCCGGTCTTGTCAATCACCGGTCCCGGGGCATCCCCGGGGACAGGGTATTTTCATAAACTATGAAACTTCGCAGAAGTTCCCGCAAACCCGGGACGCCGCGTCCCCCTGGTGTCATTCGCGACGCCGGCGCAGCCGCACTCCCACAGGGCCCTGGCCGTCTTCCAGGTAGGAACAACCATTGAGAACGGCCACCGCCTCGGCCAGGATCGCCAGGGCGATGCCGGAGGCCGAGCCGTCGCCGATCTCCAGCCCCACGGGCATCTGGGCCGCGCGCACCCTCTCCTGGCGATCCGGCCTTGCGGCGAGGCGCTCGATCAGCCGGTCCACCTTCCGCCCGCTGCCCAGCAAACCCAGGAATCCGAACCTCCGCCCGGTCTTTTCCTCCGCTTCCAGCACCGCCTGCAGGTACGCGAAATCCAGGTCGTGGGTGGGGCCGGCGATGAGAACCGCGGCCTCAGGGCCTGGCTCCAGCAGGCGGGCGACGGCATCGGGTTCCAGCCGTTCGGTCCGGACCCCGGGCAGTTCCGCCACCGGGGCCAGTTGTTCGGAGCGATCATCGCACACCACGAAACGCAGGGGCAACCCGGCCCCCATGGACACCACCGCGCGGCCCACGTGGCCGGAGCCCAGGATCCAGAACGGATACCCCTGGCGCAGGGATTCGAGAAAGACCTCAACGGTCCCACCGCACCCGTCGGCCTGGGGATCCGGCGCCAGGTGCAGAAGCCGCGTGCCGCCGGTTGTCATCAACTCCCCGGCCACAGCCAGGACCTCCTGCTCCAGACGCCCACCGCCCACGCTGCCCAGGCGGCGGCCGTCATCGGTGAGCAGCAGTTTGGCGCCCGGGGTCGCGGGGCTGTCCGCGGTGGCGGACACCACCGTGGCCAGGACGCCCTGCCGTCCCTGGGCCACCATGTCGCCCCACAGGCGCATGACATCCATCACCCCGTCGCCCGGGGGGAAATCCCTGCCTCGGCACATATCCGACCTCCCGCTGTTCACGGCCTGTTGGCTCGTCACTCCCGGTTGACATCGTCCCGGGTCAGATCCCCGGGGCGGTCGAAATCCCTCACGGTACCTTCGTCGTCCACCGGCATGGCCACCACTTCCGGCGCTCCCTCCAGGCGGGCGGCCGCCAGGAAATCCCGGAAGGGTCGCTCCTCCCACCGCGGATCGGCGGCCAGCATGTCCAGGACCCCGGCGGGAATGACCACCGGGTGACCGGGGCGCCCGGCGTGGAAGGGACGGATCACCGCCCGCAGATTTCCGTCGGCGGCAGCGGCGAGCACCTCCAGCGTCCCGCACTTCACCAGGGGCAGATCCACCGGGTGGGCCCAGTAACGGGCCGCGCCCGGAGTGGCGCGTCGGGCGATCAGCAGGGTCCGGGCCGTCTCGCCGCCCGGCCCACCCTCCACGACCCGGCAGCGGTCAAATCCCGACAGGGCCCGGCGATAAGCGTCTTCCTCTCCCTGTGCCGCGATCACCAGAACCTCGTCAAGGCCTCGGTACAGCCCGGCGATGGTGCGCACGAAAGGGACGTTGTCCCGGCCACGCACCAGGCCCTTGGGCCTTCCCATGCGCCGGGATTCGCCCCGGGCCAGGATGACGGCCACCGCCGCGCTCATGCCCGCGACCCGGTCCCGCCGTCGCGATAGGCGGTGCGCACACGGCACCGGTCCCCGTCGGCGGTGACGAACATCAGCAGGGGCAGGCGGGGATGACTCATGAGTTCGTCCGCCAGGGCGAACAGCCCGATGCTGTCGGCGACCTCTTCCAGGCCCGTGATCCCGCAGGCGACCGGGACGCCCCCGGGGACCTGCTCCAGGTACCCGCCCGGCCCGGTCAGCAGGTCGCCCAGGTGATCCCACGACCACAGTTCCCCCGCCGCGGAGGCGGCCAGCAGTTCGCGGCCTCTGGCCGGCAGGGGATCACCGGTCAGGGCGTCGTGAACCGGATGGCCCACGCGCTCTCCGGCCATCAGCAGCAGGGCCAGGGACGCGGACCGTGGCCACGAGCCGGTATCTTCCCCGCCGGTGAGCGTGACCAGGATCACGCGGTCCCGGCTGCTTTCCCGCAGGGCGTCGATGCGGGAACCGGGCCACGGCCCGTCAGGGGGCTCGCAGCGCGTGACGTCCACTCCGAGTTCCGCGTAGAACCCTTCCAGTTGCCGGACCACCAGGGACAGGTCGCCGTTGCCGGACAGGACCACCACGTGCCCGCCCTCGCGGGGCAGGAAGTCGTGCCAGTTTTCCAGGAAGCCGTAGTTCATGAAGATATCCCGTCCCGTCTGGCGCCCGCCAGGAGTTCCCCGTACCAGGAGCGCAGTTCGCGGATCATACGCTCCGGCCGGTACCGGGCAAGATAACGGGCGCGGCCCGCGCTGCCCAGCTTGGCGGCCAAGTCGGGGTCTTCCTGCAACCTGCCCAGCGCCATGGCCAGGGCCGCGACGTCACCTGGAGCGGTCAGCAGGGCGGTCTGTTCCGGAACTCCCACCCCCGCCACACCGGTGGGCAGGTCCGAGGCGATGACCGCGCAACCGGCGGCCATGGCCTCGAGCTGGACCAAGCCGAAGGTCTCGCCCGCATCGAGGCTGGGCAGCACCAGGGCCCGCGCCTCCCGCAGCAGGCGCGCCAGGGCGGCGTGGTCCACGCTGCCGGTAAAGTGGACCCGCCCGGAGATGCCCAGGGCGCGGGCGCGCTGCTGCAGGAAGAAGCGCCGCGGCCCATCCCCTACGATCTGCAGCTCGGCGTCCGGAACCCGAGCCACCGCTTCCAGCAACACTCCCACCCCCTTGTAGGGCACCAACCGGCCGACGAAGAGGAAAGGGCCCTTCCGCGTCGGCGGAAGCTCCCCGGGATCCGGGGCCGCGATGCCGAAGGGAATGACCCGGACCACATCGCGCAGGCCCGCCAGTTCGGCGGACGTGGCGGCCAACTCCGCGGAAGAGGCGCAGACACCGGCGGCCCGGTGCAGGCAGCGGCGAACCAGCGGCCGCACCAGCGGCGCGGTCAACCTCTGGCGGCGCATGTCCGCGTGATGCCATACCGCCAGGACCGGCGCCGGGGCCGTCGTCGCGGACACCGCCAGCCACGCCGCCGCGGCCAGGGGATTGGGCAGGTGCAGGTGCACAAGGTCCGGACGCTCGGTCCGGAGCAGCCGGCGCAACTCGGCATACAGATCCCAGGTCAGCGGCTGGGAGTTCCACGTCCCCGGCCGACCGCACCGCACCAGCAGGCCCGCGCCCTGCGAGCGGCCCGGAATCAGGGGCCCGCGACGGGTCAGGCCGTCGGTCCCTGACACCAGGACGCTGACCTCGTCCCCGGCCTCCACCAGACCGCAGGCGATGTTCTCCAGGACGGTTTCCATGCCGCCGTGACAGGGCGGGTAGTATTTCCCCAGGTGCAGGATGCGCATGGACCGCATTGTAGGGCAAGGGAGCCAGTGGGCAAAGCGCGATGGTGGGGCCGGTGACGGCGGGACTCCTTGCCCGCGGTCCAAAGGTGTTGTATGATAAACAGGAGCCCGGCTGCGTCCGTGGCCGGGTGGGTGTGATCGACCCGGACCGCGGCGCACCAGGGAGAGCCGCCTCCGTGGGCTGCCGCGCGTTCCCTCAGCAAAGGGGGTTCGTGATGCCCATTCCCGTCCTCGAAAAACTCATCCAGCGCCAGCTCAACCACTGGAACCGCATGCGGGAATTCCTGGAGCGTCCCGGCGATCCGGACTCCGGGAAACCCCGCCCCATCATCACGGTCTCCCGCCAGGCCGGCAGCGGCGGCCGCATGCTCGCCGAGCAGCTTGGCGAGGCCCTGGGCCTGCCCGTCCACGACAAGTCCCTGGTGGAACACATCGCGCAGGACGCGAACCTGGAGCAGGAACTGGCCCAGCGCCTCGACGAACGGGTCGTCAGCCAGGCCCACTTGTGGGTCGAGGGCGTCCTGAAGCAGAAGATCTTCCTGCGCAGCAACTACCAGGTGGCCCTGGTCCGGACCATCACCCACCTGGCCGCCCCGGGCGGGGTGATCTTCCTGGGCCGCGGCGCCGAACTCATCCTGGGTGAAAAGGCCGACCTGCGGCTGCGGGTGGTGGGATCGACGCGCACCCGCCTGGGCAACATCATGCGTTGGACGGGCCTGAGCAGGATGGAGGCGCGCGCCATCCTGCAGGAAACGGACAAGCGGCGGGACGAGTTCATCCGCGGCCTGTTCAAGGTCGATCCCTGGGACCCGGTCCACTACGACCTGGTGCTCAACGCCGACCGCATGACGGTGGACGAAATGACCGACTTGGTCCTTGCGGCCCTGATGCAGAACGCACCGCGCAACCAGGTGGCGGCCCGGGCCTGACCCGTCCCTTGTGCCCTGGAAATTGTGTTCCGGGGTTTCCGGGGGGCTGTTATCCGCCCCCGCTGCACACACAACCCCTTGGCCCATGGACGGTTGCCTGCAGCCTCCTGCCTCCGGCAACCTCGGCTTTCCGGCCCGTACGCCCTCCCTGGCTCCCGGACCTCCAAGACGCCATGGGCCAAGGGGTTGTGTGCGCAGGGGGCCGGAAACCAATAGATCTGGGTCGGCCGGACACAATTTCCAGGGCACAAGGGACGGCTCAAAGACAAGACCCCCACCCGCGCTCGGGTGGGGGTCTTTCTGCGACTGCAGGGCTGATGGGCGTCTACATCATGCCGCCCATGCCGCCCATGCCACCCATGCCGCCCATGTCCGGGGCCGCGGGGGCATCCTTCTCGGGCTCGTCGGTGACGCAGGCCTCGGTCGTCAGCAGCATGGCCGCGATGGAGGCCGCGTTCTGGATGGCGCTGCGGGTGACCTTGGCCGGGTCGATGATACCCTTGGCCATCAGGTCCTCGTACTCCATGGTCGCGGCGTTGAAGCCGATGGTGGCCTTCTTCTCGTCGCGCAGACGGGCCACGACCAGGGAACCCTCGATGCCCGCGTTGGTGGCGATCATCCGCAGGGGCTCCTCCACGGCGCGGGCCACGATGTCACGGCCGACCGCTTCCTCACCATCGAGTTCCAGGGCGCGGATGGCCTTGGCGGCCTTCAGCAGCGCGACGCCGCCGCCGACCACGATACCCTCCTCGACCGCGGCGCGGGTGGCGCTCAGGGCGTCCTCCACGCGGTGCTTCTTCTCCTTCATCTCCACCTCGGTGGTGGCGCCGACGCGGATGACGGCCACGCCGCCGGCCAGCTTGGCCAGGCGCTCCTGGAGCTTCTCGCGATCGTAGTCGCTGGTGGTCTCCTCGATCTGGGCGCGGATCTGGCTGATGCGGGCCTTGACGTCCGCGGCCTTGCCCTTGCCGCCCACGATGGTGGTGTTGTCCTTGTCGATGGTGATCTTGGAGCAGCTGCCCAGATCGGCGGTGGTGGTGTTCTCGAGCTTCAGGCCGGCGTCCTCGCTCATCACGCGGCCGCCGGTCAGGATGGCGATGTCCTCGAGCATGGCCTTGCGGCGGTCACCGAAGCCGGGAGCCTTGACGGCGGCGACGTTCAGGGTGCCGCGCAGCTTGTTCACCACCAGGGTGGCCAGGGCCTCGCCCTCGATGTCCTCGGCGATGATCAGCAGGGGGCGGCCCATCTGCGCGATCTTCTCGAGGATGGGCAGCAGGTCCTTCATGCTGCTGATCTTCTTGTCGTGGATCAGGATCATGGGGTCGTCCATCTCCACGCGCATCTGCTCGGCGTTGGTCACGAAGTAGGGGCTCAGGTAACCGCGGTCGAACTGCATGCCCTCGACCACGTCCAGCTCCATCTCCGTACCCTTGGCCTCCTCGACGGTGATCACGCCATCCTTGCCGACCTTGTCCATGGCCTCGGCGATCATCTTGCCGATGGTCATGTCGTTGTTGGCGCTGATGGCGGCCACGTTGGCGATGGTCTCGCCGTCCTTGACGGACTTGGCCTGCTTGCGCACGGCCTCCACGGCCGCGTCGGTGGCCTTCTCGATACCGCGCTTGACGAACATGGGGTTGGCGCCGGCCGCCAGGTTCTTCAGGCCCTCGGTGATGATGGACTGGGCGAGAATGGTGGCGGTGGTGGTGCCGTCGCCCGCCACGTCGTTGGTCTTGCTGGCAACTTCCTTGACCATCTGGGCGCCCATGTTCATGAACGGGTCCTTGAGCTCGATCTCCTTGGCGATGGTCACGCCGTCGTTGGTCACCAGGGGAGCCCCGAATTTCTTGTCCAGGATCACGTTCCGGCCGCGGGGGCCGAGGGTGATCTTCACGGTGTTGGCAAGGGTGTCCACGCCCTTCTTCATCAGGTCGCGGGCTTCCTCGCTGAAGTGGATCATCTTGGCCATGGTCGTTCTCTCCTTTTATCTCGCGCCGCGCACCGGCGGCCGCGGTTCAGGTTCTCGTGAAGGTTCCGTCAGTCCAGGATGGCCAGGACGTCGCTCTCGCGCAGGATCAGGTAATCCTCGCCGTCGACCTTGACCTCGGTGCCGGCGTACTTGCCGTACAGCACGATGTCGCCCTTCTTCACCTCGGGGGCGACGCGCTCGCCGTTGTCGCTGATCTGACCGGGGCCCACGGCCACGATCTTGCCCTGCTGCGGCTTCTCCTTGGCGGTGTCGGGGATGATGATCCCGTTCTTCATCGTTTCCTTTTCCATGGGGGCCACGACGACCCGGTCAGCCAGAGGCTTCAGTTTGATGGCCATGCCAGCTCCTCCTCCTTCATGGTTCATGTGATGCGGAACCATTAGCAGTCCCGCGCTTCGAGTGCTAATTCGTGCGGAATATACCGCCACCCCGCGCGACCGCAAGCATTTTCCCCTTGAAACCCGGAAAAAATGAGTTAAAT
>JALUJS010000329.1 GCA_027056825.1 Candidatus Krumholzibacteriia bacterium
GTGCTGTCGGGGGCGCCGCCGTCGGCGCCCCGGCCCAGGCAGCCGGCGCACACCAGGAGGAAGACCAGCGCCGTCGACAGGAGCGGGCGCGTGCGTGGAAAGGTCATGGCATCTCCCGTAAAAGGTGTTGGCGATCAGTCGAAGTCAGGATCATAGCAGATGACTTCCAGGGGATCCGCTTCGGCCTGGTCATCGGCGCCGGCAACGGCCTGCTGGTTCAGGAAGGCATCCAGAGCGCCCACGGTGACCAGGACGCGGCCGTCCCTCAGGACCTGCAGTCCGTCGCGCTGGGGGTCGAAATCACCGGGCAGGGCCACCTGGCGCACGAAATTCCCGGTTCCGTCGAAAATATCGAGCACGACCCAGCAGCCGGTCGGCGGGGTGTTGATTCCCGGGCTGGTCATCACCCACAGCAGGCCGTCGTCGGTGCACCACATCCCGGCGATCACCGCCGGCGTGTCCTCGACGACCAGGCGCTTCGGCGGCACCGGGTAGTTGGCGCCCACGCCTTCGAGGATGCGCCGGGCCACGTCCTTCTGCCCGGCGTCGCGCCGGGGAACGGCCACCTCGCGGCCGAAAACCGGATCCGGGGATGTTTCCCCGCTCCGCCAGGCCTCGATGCGGTAGGCGTTCCGGTCCGGGGCCGCGTACACGGCGCCGTCGGGCCCGGTGGCGCAGCGGCTCCAGATGAAGTCCATGCCCATTTCGCTCAGTTCGAAATCGCTGTAGTCGATGGTGCTGCGTTTGGCAAGGAGCCGGGCGGTCTCGTGCCCGGCGTCGTCACAGCGGGAAAGGAAGTAGTCCTGCACGCTTTGTCCGGCCCCGCCGAAGCTCATGCCGATGCCGGCCAGGACCATGCCCTCGGGATGGGGCAGGCCGGTCACCAGGACCACGAACTGGCCCTGGCCTCCGCCGGTGGGGGCGAAGGTGAATTCCCCGGCGGGCGTGCCGTCCGGATGGATGCGTACGATGCGGCCGGGAAAGGTCTGCAGAAGGCAGAGATCGCCGTCGGGCATGGTCAGCATGCCCCCGGGATTGCGCACTTCGCCCGGGCCCTCACCCTCGCGCCCCAGGGTGGTGACCAGCTCGCCGTCGTCATCCAGGACCAGGGCCTGGGAAAGCTGGCTGTCCAGCAGGATCACGTGGCCGTCCGCATCGACGGTCGCGGCCGAGATGTTGCCGAAGAATATCTCGCTGTCCTCCCCGCCTGCCCGCCACTGCTCGGTCAGGGTGGCGGTCACCAGGCCCCGGGCCGGGCCCTGGGAGGTGATCCCGGCAACGGCGACGCCGGTCGTCGCAACCAAAGCCGCGACGACCAGCATGAGTACTGTGGACCTTGACATGGGTTCCCCCTCCGCTTGCGGATTACTTGACCCGGTAACAGGTCACGGCCATGGGCTCGGCTTCCTCGTCATCTCCGCCGGACGCCGCATTGGCGTTCAGGACGGCGTCCCAGAACCCCTTGACCAGGAAGACGCGGTCGCCGGCGAACATCAGCCGGTCGGTGGCCGGATCCCCGGGACACTTGACCCGCACCTGGCGCGTGAACTCGCCTTCGGGGCTGAAGACGTCATAGACGGCGAAGAATCCCGGCTCCGGCGCGTACATCTGGCGGCTGGGCAGCACCCAGATGCTTCCGTCCGGAGCCACGCGGAGGTCTTCGACGTCCTGCTCCAGGTCTTCCACTTCCAGGGGCGTGCCGGGAGGGAACTGGGCGGCCTGGGCCTCCATGATGGACCGGAAGCGCTGCTTGACCTCCTCGGTGCGCGGCCAGGATTCATACTCGCGGTGGATGACCCGGTCCAGGGTGCCGTCGGGATTCCACACGTCCAGGGCGTAGTCGTAACGCTCGGGGCAGGCCACCACGCGGCCGTCCGGCCCCACGTCCATGCGCCACCAGATGAAGTCGTTGTCCATTTCGCGGAATTTGAAGCCGCTGTCGAATTTCCACGTCCGGGAACGTTCCAGGTAGCTGGCGGTCTGTTTCCCGTCGCCGTCGTAGCCGCGCAGGAAATAGTTCCGGACCTGGGTCATGGTGGCCTGGTCCATACTTATCTGGATGCCGCCGAGCACCAGGTTGCCGCCGGCGCCGCGGGCGTTGACCAGGGCGAGGAAACCCCCGCTGGTGGCATCTCCCACCTGGGGGTTGAATTCCCCGGCCGGGGTCCCGTCCAGGTTCAGCTTGACGATCTTGCCGGGGAAAATCTGCACCAGCCCCAGGGTGCCGTCGGGCATGAAGACCATGTCGCCGGGATTGCTCAGCTCGCCGGGGCCGCTGCCCTGCCGGCCCAGGGTGCGCAGGAACTCCCCGTCGGCCGAGAAGACCTGGGCCTGGGAGAGCTGGCCGTCCAGGAGGTAGATGTCACCGTTGTCGGCGATGCGGACGCGGGAGATGATCCCCAGCAGGACATCCTCGTCATCCTCGCCGCCGATGGTCCACAATTCCTGCAGTTCCAGGTCCTGGACCCCGTCGGAGGGCTGCGGGCCGTTGAACACGTTCGTGACGCCGTCGATGGTGCGGATGTCCGGCCCGGCGCCGGCGTTCACGGGCGCAAGGAAGGCGGCGAGGGCCATCGTCGCGAGCATGGCCGCGACCCATCGCGGCAGCGGGGAAAACCTGAAGGTCATGGTGGTCTCCTTGTCTGGATCCTGGTCGGGGGAACATCATCGGTACCCGGAAGGCGCCGTGATCATTCACCCGGATGCCCGGACAGTACGCCGCTGGAGACCACAGGTTGCGTGCGTTTTCAACGGGATGGCGCCACGACCCAGCGCACCAGGCGGTCGGCGGCCTGGGAGAGGCTCAGGCCGCCGGGCACGTCGGTGGAGCCGGCGATGTTCCAGCCGAGATCCGCCAGCAGGGCCTTGATCCGCGGACCCTGGCCGCGGCGGTCGGTTTCCTTGGGAAACTCCACCCAGGTCACCGGAACAGGGGCTGCGGGCTGCAGCCAGGCGCGCAGGTCCGCGTCGTCGGCCCCGGGCCAGGGTGTCAGGCCCTCCCCGGAAAAGACCATGACCCCGGAAACCCGTCCGGGGGCCGCCATGGCCAGGCGCAGGGCCGCCGCCCCGGCGGCGTCGACCCCCACTACGGACGCCCGGCCGGCGTGCAGGTAGTCCAGGCACCACCGCAGACAGG
>JALUJS010000330.1 GCA_027056825.1 Candidatus Krumholzibacteriia bacterium
CCCCCACAGCATCCACGGGTCCACCTACGACTACGCCACGGGGGAGCACATCCAGCGCATGTAAGGCGAGGTGGCGCTGATCAGGGGGCGGCCAACCGGTCGGAGAGGGGCCGGTAGTATTCGACCAGCGCCCGGGGATCGAAATCCTCGCCGGTGGCCTGGCGCAGGGTGATCTGCCAGTCCGCCCCGGCGCCCGTCCGCAGCAGGCTGTCCAGGAAATCGGCCACCTTGAGGTTGTGACGATAGTCGGCGCGGTGCACATCAGCATGCAGCAGCTGCGTGCAGATATACCGATGCAGCTGATGGGCGACCGCCCAACCCAGCAGGTCCTCCAGGGGGGCCACCGGACCGGCGTCGCGCGCGAAGGCGGCGGTCGGCAGCACGGCGTTGGGGTCGATCCCTGCCGGCGGCGCCAGCTGTGCGTCGCGGCCGGCGAACTCCCAGAAACGGATTCCCACCATCGGCCCGGGCAATTGCCCCCGGTTCATCATTTCCAGCCAGTCCGCGTAGGCACCGGCATACAGGGGCAGGGTCAGGACCGGGCCGGTCACGGCCTCGCGCAGCAGATCCTTCGGTGTCGGTTCCTTCCCGGTATCGGCCGCCAGGGTGGAACGCGCGGCCAGGGTGTAGAGATGGCGCAGGGCGCGGTCCATGAGGCGGCAGGACGGTCCGCGCAGCAGGGGCGGCAGGCCCTGCCTGCCGGTGGCCGCCATGATGTCCACCATGGCCAGCGCGCCGGCGCAATCCGGCCCGTCGATCGTTCCGGTTGCGGGCAATACGGCCCGGAAATCTCCTCCGGTATCCAGGATGAAGACAAGGGGCTCGGGCACGTCCCCGCGGACGGGGAGGCTGTCGCCCGGTCCCGTGGAAGCCGGCAGGGACGGCAACTCCAGCGCTGCGCGGAACGCCAGGGCGGATCGCCAGGCCCGGTCGGCTGTGGGCGCGGAATCCCTTGCCAGGACCGCCAGGGCGCGATCCACGCGGCCGGCCCCGCCGGAACCCAGGACATCGCAGGGCGTCGGCCGGTCCGGCGAGCCGGCGTCGGCGCCCAGCCGGGCCAGCACCTCGCCCCGGACCGCGCTTGCCAGGGGAGAGGCGGCCTGGAGCACCGAACGCGCCAGGCCCAGCCACCGGTCCGCATCCAGGGCGGCGTCGTCGGCCATGGCGTCCAGCCAGGAGGCGTAGCCCAGGGCGCGGGCGGCCCGGTCCCGGACCCGGAACACCATTGGCAAGCCCTCGGGATCAGCGGGGGGAGAGTCCAGGAGGTCGCGGTCCGGGCCCGCCAGGCTCATAGGCCGCAGGACGGCCAGGCGGCGGACGGCGGCCACTTGGCGCAAGGCCAGGTCGTCCAGGTCCGGGCGGTCGAACCAGGGGCGCAGCCGGTCCAGGGTCCCGCGCCCGCCGGCGAGTTCCAGGAGATCGAGCCGGGCAGCCTCCAGCGGGTGGCGGTCGCCGCCGGTCATCCCCGCCAGGTATTCCCAGCGGGCCCGCTCCCGGCTGAAGGCCAGGGGTGGAAGGTCGTGGTTGTATGCCGCCAGGGTTTCCCGCAGGTCGGCCAGGGAGGCCCGCGGGCCCGGACCGGAGTCGCCGGGAACCTCGGCGTCGTCGGTTGGACGCAACAGGGCGTTGGGATCCCACAGGGCGAAGAAGATCGCCAGCAGGACGATTCCCGCGGCGATCATGAGCAGGCCTACGCGCATCTTGACGGTCATGGCATCCTGCCGTGCTGTGTCCTCATCCTCGCTACGCTCCTTCATGTCATCGCTTTGCGGGATCGCGTAGCGATTCAATAATGCGGGCTTGTATCCCGCCGAATGTGCCATACGAAGGGGCTGGAGGGAAGTCCCCGTTTTCAAGCCTGCGGCTCCCGGTGAAAAACCATGGAAAAAAGAGTTATGAAAAATCAAAAAATATATTGCAACTTCTTTCGGGTGTTGTTATAATATTGACACCCAGGAAAGGTTCTTATCCTTTCCCCAGCAGGGAGGGAAACCATGAAATACCCTGTCCTGATCGCCGCCTTGCTCCTGCTCCTGTCATTGCCCGCCCTGGGCGATGAACCCGTGACCACCGACCCGCTGCAGCCCAACTCCTGGCAGGAGGACCTGTCACCCTACATCACCGGCCGGGCGTTTCTGACCACGACGGACAACGAGCGTCAGATCCGCATGCTGACCGCCGCTTGCGCCCGGAAGGTGGATGACCTGCTGACCAGGCTGGCCGGGGCGAAGACCGAACAGGAGGTGGGAGCCCTGATCCGCCAGATCCGTCACACGGAGACCGAGCGGGACATCGCCATCCTGTCCATCTTCATCCGCAACGCCGAGGCCTCGGGCCAATACGGCCTGGCCCAGGAGATGAAGGACCAGGTCGCGAGGATGAGAAAATTCGGCCGCTCGCTCCAGGTGGCGGCCAAACCCTGACCCGGCAGCGGGGACAGCGGGGCTTTCCGGTCCGGAGCATCCGGGCCGGGGGGCCTTTTTTCGTTATTGTCCCCCCGTCGCCCACCCTTTAACCTGAACGCAATGCTTCCGGTGCCCCGGGTTTCCCCGCTCCACCGCCGAGTCTGAAGGTCGCTTCATGAAAGGGGAGCGCATTGTCCAGTCATTCGGATGACAAGACCTCCGGCCCCGCCTACGAACCCTTCGTTCCCGCCGAGAAGATCGTGACCGAATTCACGCTGCGCGCCGTCCTGCTGGGCGTGGTCATGGCGGTGATCCTGGGCGCGGCCAACGCCTACATCGGCCTGAAGGCCGGGCTGACCGTGGCGGCCACCTTTCCCGCGGCGGTCATCGGCATGGCCGCCCTGCGCATGATGCGCGGTTCGATCCTCGAGGAGAACATGACGCGCACCATCGCCTCGGTGGGTGAGGCCCTCGTGGCCGGGGCGATCTTCACCATCCCCGCCTTCAAGATCGCCGGGGTGTGGGAGGAGTTCAACTACGTCGAGTCCACCGCCATCATGCTGGTGGGCGGCGTGCTGGGCGTTTTGTTCGTGGTGCTGTTGCGGCGCATCCTGGTGGAGGAGTCGGGACTGCCGTTTCCCGAGTCCGTGGCCTGCGGCGAAATCCACAAGGCCGGCCAGGAAGGCGGCGCCGGGGCGCGCATGGTCCTGCACAGCGGCCTGG
>JALUJS010000331.1 GCA_027056825.1 Candidatus Krumholzibacteriia bacterium
GCCCCGTACAGCTCCGGATTTCCCTTAGTCAGCTCATTAAGAATATGTGCGCAGTCAGCCCATGCAGTTTGCCAATCTAACGGACCGCCGCCACCAGCACATCTGTTTGCAACACATGCAGCGCCCAATAAGGAACTAAGGGATTTCCCTTTTACTTTGTCCGCAGCTTCACCTGCAATTATTTCTATGATTTTCTGTAAAATCGTCGTGAGACCAAAGCGATCGGAACCGGTGTTTGGATTGTTGTCTGTATATACATAGTTGTGATTCCAGTACCCTAGTATTGAAGAATCAAGTTTCCCATTACTGATCGCACGCGCCGCAATGCCAATAATAGTTAATTGACTCATGTGATCACTCGTAATGTACCTCCCTATTGAAGGGTCATAGTAACGTAGGTAGTTGTAGTGCAAGCCTGTTTCACTGTCATAGTATTGGCCCGGGAACCGGATGTTTAATGTGACCGGGTTCCCATCTCCGTCCGGGTCTTCATCAACGGTCGCCTTGCCGAACGGATCGTAAGTTGCTTTCCATACGACCGTTCCGGTTTCGTCCGTGAGCACCTGCGGCGTCCCCAGGTGATCATTGTGCACATAATAAACCTGCCCACTGTTGTTCGGCAGGGCCTGGACGGGTGTCAGGAACCAGTCCAGCCAGGCGGGGGACGGGGTGGCCGCCGGCGGGGGTGAGGGATTGGCCGCTGTGGCGATCTGCGTCCGGGTTCCGATCCCCAGCCACCCCTGCAACAACCGCTTCTGCAACAGCAGCACATCCGCCACATTGATCTGGCCGTCCTGATTGATGTCGGCATGCACGAGCTGCCCGGCCGTCGGGGTGCGGGTGCCGAGCGCCATCTGGTAGAGCAGCACCAGGTCGCCGAGGTTGGTCTGGCCGTTCTGGTTGATGTCGCCGTCGCCGGGGAAGCTGGCGGCGTTGGCCGGGTCGGTGCCGAGGCTGGTCTCCTGGCCGTCGAGGGTGCCGTCGCCGTCGGTGTCGGGATTTTGACTGTCGGTGCCCCAGCGGTACCACTCGGCCAGATCGGTCAGGCCGTCACCGTCGGCATCGGGGTTGGCCGGCAGGGTGCCCTGGCGGGCTGCTTGTTCGTTGGTCAGGCCGTCCTGGTCGTCGTCGGGGGCGAACACGGCCAGCAGCTGGCCGTCGAGGTAGAGGTATTCCTTGAGGAGGTTACCGGTGGCGTCGGTCTCGGCCAGCAGCTCACCGCGGGTGCCATAGAGGAAGTGGTTGCCGATTCCTTGGGTGTCGGTCTTGTCGATGCGCTGGCCGAGGCCGTTGTAGGCGAAGGTGAGGGTCCGGGTGCCGTCGGTGGCGGTTTGCAGGCGGTTGTGGGGGCTGTAGGTGTAGGTCCAGGCGCCCTGGCTCAGGGTGTTGCCGACGGCGTCGAGCAGGACGGGGGTGCTGCCGATCTGGCTCAGCCGGTTGCGGGTGTAGCTGTAGGCGGTGGTCTGGGTGTCATCGGTGAGCTGGACCCGGTTGCCGTTCTTGTCGTAGCCGTAGGCCCGGGTCCCGAACGGCCCGCTGGCGCTGGCCAGCCGGTCCAGGGGGTCGTAGGTGAAGGCGCTGTCGGGGCCCAGGGCATCGGCCTGGGCCAGGCGGTTGCCGTTGGCGTCATACTGGGGGTAGGTCCGGTCCAGCACCGGGGTGACCTGCTGGGCGGTGAGCCGGTAGGCGCTGTCCAGGGCCTGGGTCAGGGTCAGGCCGTTGCCGTAGCTCAGGGCCGTGAGCGGGCCGAAGGGGGTGTGGGTGATGCCGCTGGCCAGGGTGTGGGGGGTGCCGTTGACGGTGAGCTCCACGCGGCTGACCTGGCCGGCGGCGTCGTAGGTGTAGGCCAGGACGGCCCCCGAGGGGTAGGTCAGGGTGCTCAGCCGGCCGGCGGCGTCGTAGCCGTAGGTGACCCCCGGCAGGGCGGCGACGTCGCCGAAGGCGGTGTAGCGGTAGTGGACGGTGTTGCCGGTCGGCGGTGTGCCGTAGGTGACGGCACAGAGCCGGCCGACGCCGTTGGGGCAGCTGTCGTAGGTATAGGCGACGTCATCGGCCGTGCCCGGGGCGTCGAGGGCGGTCAGGCGGTTGAGGGCGTCGTAGGTATAGGTGAACACCCGGCCCAGGGCGTCGGTCTTCTGGGTCAGGTTGCCGGCGGCGTCGTACTGGAAGGCGGTGGTGCCGGTGTCGGGGCTCGCCTGGCTGACGAGGCGGCCGAGGTCGTCGTAGGCGTAGGTGGTGGTGCCGTTGACGGGGTCGGTGACGCGGGTCAGGCGGTCGGCGACGTCGTAGCCGTAGGCGGTGACGGCGTTGGCGGTGGCCGGGTCGGTGCCGCCGAGGTTCCGGGTGGTCCGGATCAGGCGCTTCAAGGTGTCATAGCTGTAATCCGTCACCGCCCCGTTGCCATCCGTCTCCCGGGCCAGGGTGCCGTCGGGGGCAAAGTCCCGGTCCCGGGTCTCGTTGGCCTGGGTGGTGACGTCCAGGCGGTTGTAGATATCGAAGGTCTGGGCGAGCTGGCGTTTGATGCCATCGTCGGCGGTGCTGGTGGGGGTGCCGTTGGCGTCATAGGCGGTCTCGGCCAGGCGGTTGCCCTCGGTGTCGAGGGTGTAGTCGAGGTGGTTGCCGAGGCCGTCGGTGACCGACACCAGGCGGCGGGCGGCGTCGTAGCCGAAGGTGAGCGTGGTGGCGGCCGCGGTGCCGTCGCCGGTGGTGATACGGGCCACCTCGCCGGTGGCGAGGTAGGTCCAGCGGGTCACGCGGCTGCCGGTGGGGCCGGTCTCGGTGAGGGTGGCGAGGCGGTCGTTGCCGGGGTAATAGGTGTAGGTCAGGGTCAGGCCGTTGGGGCGGGTCTCGGCGGTGACCTTGCCGGTGGCGCTGTACTGGATGTTGCTGCGCAGCAGCACGCCGGTGGCGTCCTGGACTTCCTTCAGGCGCGCGCGGCGGCCGACCGGCACCGAGGCGTCGTTGGGGTAGTAGCGGTAGGTGGTGATGTCGGCCACGTCGGTGCGCGGGCCGTCGACCTGGCTCAGCTGGTTCAACGGGCCGGCGTACTGCCAGGTGGTGGTGCGCGAGACCGGGTTGCCGGCGGGGTCGAAGCCGGCGACGGTCTCGGCGGTCTTGTTGCC
>JALUJS010000332.1:0-1381 GCA_027056825.1 Candidatus Krumholzibacteriia bacterium
GGCCGCCGGGGAACTGGCCGCGACTCTCGGGAAACTTGCCCGTCTTGCCATGCTGGTCGAAAGTGACCCGGATCTGCGGTTGCTGGAACTGGAGATCAACCCGGCCGTGGCCGCGCAGGGCGCCCTGGTGGCCCTGGACGGGGTGGGCCTGCTGGGCCGGGCGCAGGAAGGACCGGCGCCGCGGCCGGTACAGAAGGTGGACAGGTTGCTGGCTCCGCGCAGCGCCGTGGTGCTGGGCGTCAGCGCGCGCGGCGCCAATCCCGGACGCATCATCCTGGACAACCTCCTGCGGTCCGAAGGGATCGCCCGCGAGGATCTCGCGGTGGTCCACGCCCGGGAAAAGGAGATTGCCGGTGTGCCCTGCTTCCCCGACGTGCGCTCCCTGCCCGGGAAATTCGACCTGGCCGTGGTTTCCATTCCCGCCGAGGGCGCCCTGGAGGCCATCTCCGAACTGGTGGAGCACGACCGCGCCGAGTCCATCATCCTGATCCCCGGCGGTTTCGCCGAGGCCGGCCGGGGGGACCTGGCCGCCCGCATCGAGGCGGTCCTGGACCAGGCCCATCACCGACCCGGCGGCGGGCCGGTCATGGTGGGCGGCAACTGCCTGGGCATCGTCTCGCGCGACAACTACAACACCTTCTTCCTGCCACCCTACAAGCTGCCCTTCAACCCGGGGCGGGGCCGCAACCTGGCCCTCATCAGCCAGTCCGGGGCCTACCTGGTGACCTTCGCCAGCAATTTCGACGGGGTGATCTGCCCGGCCGCGAGCATCAGCTACGGCAACCAGATGGACCTGACGGTCTCCGATTTCCTGGAGCACTTCCTGGGCGTGGACGAGGTGGACGTGCTGGCCTGCTACATCGAAGGTTTCCGGTCCGGGGACGGGGCCCGCTTTCTCGATCTGGCCGCCAGGGCCCGCCGGGCCGGCAAGCGGGTCATCGTGTTCAAGGCGGGCAAGACCGCCCTGGGGGCCCAGGCCGCGGCCAGCCACACCGCCTCCCTGGCGGGGGACTACGCTGTGGCCAAAGCCTGCCTGGAGCACGCCGGGGTCACGGTGGCCGAAAGCCTCAATCATTTCGAGGATCTCATCATGACCTTCACCCTGCTGTCCAAGCGGCCGGCCGCGGGGACCCGCACGGGCATCATCAGCAACGCCGGCTTCGAGTGCAGCACCGTGATGGACCAGCTCGAAGGTCTGGAACTGGCGGTTTTCGACGCGGATACCCAGCGGGTCCTGGATGAGGCATTGCCTCCGTTCGCCCACCGCACCAATCCCATCGACTGCACGCCCATGACCGGGACCGAGGCCTTCGCCGCCGCCTGCGGGGCGATCCTGGACTCGGCCGCCGTGGATGCGGCGATCCTGTCCTCGGTGCCGGTG
>JALUJS010000332.1:1391-9761 GCA_027056825.1 Candidatus Krumholzibacteriia bacterium
TTGACCCGGATGTTGTTCACATCCGCCTCGGTGCCGGTGACCCCGGCCCTGGACAACCTGCCGCGCGCGGTATCCGGGGAACACCCGGAGGACCTGGCCGCCCCCGGCTCCCAGGCCGGCTTGATGATCCCCATCATCCGGGGTTCCGCTAAACCCGCCGTGGTTGTGGTCGATTCCGGTAGCATCTATGATCCCTTGTGCCGGATGTTCCTGGAGGCGGGCATTCCGGTCTTCCGCAAGATCGACAGGGCCGCGCGGGCCCTGGCGGCGTTCTGCGCCTCCGCAAAGAGGTAGTCATGAAGAAGTTCTGGATCGTTTTCGGCATCCTCGTGCTGCTGGTCGGCGGCGGCATGTTCACCATGTGGCGCCTGGTCTCCAGCCTGGAGAGCGGTCCCGGCCCGGTGGAGGGCGGGGTCCTGGTATGGCAGGCGGGAGGTTCGGTGGCCGAGGAACGGGACGACAGCTTCGTCGGCCGCCTGCGCGGCGGCAACGAGCCCCTCATGCGCGAGATCGTGCTGGCCATGCGGCGGGCGCGCGACGACGACCGCATCCACGGCATGGTCCTGGACATGCAGGGCCTGGAGATCGACTGGGCCAAGCTCGAGGAACTGCAGGAAGCCGTGCGCGACTTCCGCTCCTCCGGCAAGCCCGTCTACGCCTACCTGGATGCGGGCATGACCCGGGACTACGCCCTGGCCGCCCAGGCGGACAGGGTGGTGATGTCGCCGGAGGCCAGCGTCATGGTGCTGGGCGTGGTGGCCGAACTGGACTTCATGAAGGACACCCTGGGCAAGCTGGGGATGAAGGCGGACTTCATCCACGTCGGCAAGTACAAGAGCGCTCCGGAGCGCATGACCCGCGACGGGGCCTCGGACGCCAACCGGGAGATGGTGGATTCCATCGTGGACGACCGCTACGCGGCGCTTGTGGACATGTTGGCCATGGGGCGCGGGGTGGACACCCCGGTGGCGGCCGGCTGGATCGACCAGGGCATGTTCGACGCCCGGGACGCCGTGAGCCAGGGGCTGGCCGACACCCTGATGTACTGGGATGACCTGCTGGATACGGAGTTTCCCGACGACCCGGTGACCTACCTCGAGGATTACGTCCTGGAGCATCCCCGCGCCCGCAAGGAATCCCCGCGCGTGGCACTGGTGCAAATCACCGGCGTGATCATGCCCGGCGAGAGCAAGTTCGACAACCTGCAGGGCAAGATCGCCGGCAGCGAGACCGTCATCGACCAGCTGCAGCAGGTGGCCGACGACGACGCGATCAAGGCCCTGGTGCTGCGGGTGGACAGCCCCGGCGGCAGCGCCCTGGCCAGCGACCTGATCTGGCAGCAGATCGAGCACGTCAAGGAACGGATTCCGGTCATCGTGTCCATGAGCGGCCTGGCGGCCAGCGGCGGCTACTACGTGTCCTGCGGGGGCGACTCCATCTTCGCCGATCCGGGCACGCTGACCGGCAGCATCGGCGTCTACGCCGGCAAGCTGGACCGCAGCGGGATGTACGGCAAGATCGGCGTGAACCGCGAATTCATCACCCGCGGCCGCAACGCCCTGGTGTTCAGTGACGAGGGCGGTTTCACGCCCGCCCAGCGCGAGTTGTTCACCCGCCAGCTCCAGAGCTTCTACCATCGCTTCGTGGACAAGGTGGCCACCGGCAGGGGGCGCTCCTGGGACGAGATCCACGCCGTGGCCCAGGGCCGCGTCTGGACGGGCAACCAGGGCCTGGAGCACGGGCTGGTGGACCGGCTCGGCGGCCTGATGGACGCCCTGGACTGCGCCCGGACCATGATCGGGCTGGGACCGGACGACCACATCGCCCTGGTGACCTACGGCAAGGAGCTGACCTGGATGGAGCGCATGCTCCTGGATTCCCTGCACGGCCAGGCCCGCGCGGCCGCGGCCGCGGTGCTGGCGCCGTCCGTTTCCGGAGTGTCGGCCGTGCTGACGCCCTGGCTGCGGACCCTGGACCTGGGCGCTCCGGCGGGCGAGGCCCTGACCGAGGCCGCGTTGCTGGACGGCCGCCCGGTGGCCAAGATGCCCATGGTGATCCGCTGGCGCTGACCCGCGCCGCAGGCGCCTGCGCAGGAACGAAAGAGCCCCGGGCCCGTGGCCCGGGGCTTTCTTCATACGGACGCATCCCTCGGGACGCGGCAGCTTCAGTCCTGCTTCTGGCGCATGCCGCCCTGCATCCACCCCTTGGCCAGGATCAGGGCCACCGGGCTGACCATGGCGATGACCCCGTAGATGAGCCACATGGGTTCGCTGTGGATGGGCAGGCCGGATTCGGGCCGGGGCAGGTACTTGGCCACGAAGAAGCCGGAGTAGAAGCCCGTGATCATCTTGGTCAGGAACCAGGGGAACTGCCCGATGCCCATGTAGGCGCCCGTCTTGCCCTCCGGGGCGATCTCCGAGATCCACTGCAGGAACCGCGGCTGCCACATGGCTTCGCCCACCGACATCAGCAGCACGTAGGTCAAGAAGAGCCACATGTTCGGTCCCAGGGCCAGCAGGAAGGTGGGCAGGGCCATGACCAGGGTGCCGATGATCATCATCTTGTAGATGTTGGCCCGGGCGGTCAGGCCGGCCACGATGGGGGCCAGGAAGAAGATGATGATGGGATTCAGGTTGCCGAAGAACTCGAAGTACTGGCTGACGATGCCGCCGCGGAAGGCGCGGTCCAGGTAGTAGGGCAAGGTAAGCCAGTTGTGCGCGAACAGGGTCTGCACCGGGATCAGGATGAAGATGAAGAACGTGAAGCGGGAATCCCGGAACGGATGGTCGGGCCGATGGCGCAGGAACTCCCAGACCGCGAGGCCGGCCAGCACCAGGGCGCCGACGAAGGCGACGATGCCCAGCGAACCCGCGGCCGGATCCATCTGCCACTTGATGCCCAGGAAAATGGCCGCCAGGGTCAGCACCACCAGGCCGGCGAAGGGGATGTTGTTGATGGCCACCGGAGGCGTGGTCTCGGCGGGCTTGTCCGCCTTCTCCTTGCCGTCGTTCTTCTCCGCCTCCAGGGCCTTGGTCTCGGCCGCGACCTTGGCCACGGCCTCGGCGTCGGTCTTGCGGGTCAGGATGGTCAGGGTCACCAGCAGGGAGAGCACCATCAACCCGGCGTAGGTCCAGAACACGGCGGTCAGGCCGTTGGGCGGGAAGACGGTCTCGAACCTGTGCCGCACGAAGGGCGAGACGAAGCCGGAGAAGAAGGCGCCCAGGTTCATCAGCCCGTAGATCACGGCGTAGCCCATGGCGGCGGTCTGGGGGTTGGTGTAGCGCTTGACGCCGGCATAGGCCGCGGGCTGGTAGAGGCCGTAGGCCACCACCATGATCAGCAGGCCGGCGGCCATGGTGAAGAACATGGGGGAGGTGATCCCGTGGCCCAGGGGCAGGGTCCCGGACAGGGCGATGAGGGTCCGCCCGACCAGGAACATGCTGAAGGCCAGGACCAGGGCCTTGCGCACCCCGATGCGGTCGCTCACTCCGCCCAGGAAGAGCATGGCGAAGGTGATGCCGCCGGTGACGACCGAGTAGACCCAGCCGGCCTGGGGGTCGGTCAACTGCACGTTCTCCGAGCAGTACTTGCCGAGGATGGTCAGGATCCCGAAGTAGACCAGGCCTTCCAGGACATAGGGGATATTGATGCCCCACAAGGCCTTGGGGGCCTTGACGAAGGCCACGAGGGTCTGGCCGAGTTCACGCAGGGATTCCCGCACGACCTCCCCGGCCGTTTTCTTTTCGGTGGTGTTATCCGTCATGACAACGAGGGGTTCCTCTCGGTTGGGGATGAGAACCAGGCGGCAAGGTTAATACCCATCCTTTGCACCATGCAAGGAGGATTCTTTCTCCATGGCTTTTGTACAATGATTCGGCCTCTGCCGGGTTGATCACCTTCTCCGGCCCGGATGGTTGAGTCGCCACGCCATCCAGGCACAAGGCCGATATTTCATTTCCCACCGATGGCCTGCTCCAGGCGTTCCCGGACCTTGCGCCTGGCCTCGGCCGCGGCCTGCAGGCACCGGTCCAGCGCGTCTTTTGCCGTGGTCAGGGTCCGGTCCGCGAAATCCGGGGCGCCGCTCTGGTCCAGGTCGCCCAGGGCGTCCAGGTTGATCAGGACGTTGTCGTAGGCGCCCTCGGCCCCGGCCGCGGCCATCAACACGGCCACCCCGGCGTCGCTCAGGCTGGCGGCGTTGCCGATCTCGGCCATGCGGTCGGCCATGGCCACCAGGCGCGGGGTCTTCTCCAAGACGCCCAGGGGGATGCGGGTGGCCTCGCGGGTGGCTTCGGCGATGGCCAGGTTCCGGCGCCGGACCTGCTCCTGGTTGCCCTTGGGCAGGCGGAAGCTGTCCATGACCCGGTTGAAGGCGGCGGTGTCCTCGTCCATGGCCGCCAGGAAGAAGTCCTTCAGCTCCTGGGCCTCGTCGGCCAGAGCGACGACCTCGTCGCGGACCGCTGCGTACTTCTTCTTGCCCGCGGTCAGGTTGCCCACCATGGCCACCAGGGCGGCCGCCTGGGCGCAGGCGAGGGCCGCGACCGAACCGCCTCCGGGAGCGGGGGAGTCGCTGGACAACTCGTCCACGAACTCGCGGCCGGTCATGCGCACCAGGGGACCGTCGGTCAGGCCAGCCCGGTACTCGATGATCCGCTCGTCCAGGTCGAACGGACCCAGTTCGGCCAGGCCCATGCTCTGGACCGCGGTCTCCAGGATCATGCGGCGGGGGATGCCCGTGCTCTGCCCGGCCTTGGCCAGGAAGTAGCGGCCCGCGGCCAGCAGGTCGCCCTCGGGGATCAGACCCACCAACTCGCTGCCGGTCACCCTCACGCCACGGTCGGCGGCGCTCCGGCAGCAGGCCTCGAACGCCTGGTGGGGCTTGGTGACGGCGGTGTTGACGAGGTTCATGGAGACCTGGGCGCGGTCATACTCGGGAATGACCCAGCCCACGGCCTTGCAGGCCTCCAGGCGGTAGGGCCCGGGCACGAGGATGGGCTTGCCGTTGTCGTCGCGGACGATCTTGCCGTTCTCGTCCCGCTTGGCGCGGCCGGCCTCCTTGATGTCCAGGGCGATCTGCGAGGCGATGCTCTTGGCGCGCGTGTTGAGGTTGACGTTGTAGGCCACGAGGAAGCCGCGGGCGGCCACGTTGGTGGCGCCGGTGCGGGCGGTGTGCGCGTTGAATTCGTTGGGCCCGAAGTCCGGACGCCACCGGTCGGTGCCCAGCTTGTCGGGCAGGGCCTCGTACTCGCCCTTGCGCACCTGGGCCAGGTTGCGGCGCTCGGGGCTCGCGGCCGCTTCCTCGTACAGGTAGACCGGGATCTGCAGCTCCTCGCCGATGCGCTTGCCGACCTGACGGGCGATCTGGACGCATTCGTCCATGGTGACCCCGCGCACCGGGACGAAGGGGCACACGTCGGTGGCCCCGTGGCGGGGATGGGCTCCGGAGTGCCTGCTCATGTCGATGAGTTCGGCCGCCTTGGCCACCACCCGGAAGGCGGCCTCGGCCACCCCGGCGGGCGACCCGATGAAGGTGATGACCGTCCGGTTGGTGTCCGCCCCGGGATCCACGTCCAGCAGGTGCACGCCCTCGGTCCGCTCGATCTCGGCGGTGACGGCGTCGATGATCCGGTGGTCCCGGCCTTCACTGATATTGGGTACGCACTCGACGAGTTTTTCCATGGACGGCACTCCCTGGAAGTGGTGAATGGGCGGAGGGGACGTTCACGCGCACAAAGGTAAGCCCTGACAGGGGGGAGTTCCAGCAGGGAGACCACCAAAACCGCGTGAATTTGATCCTCCATTGCAAATCCGGCCGGCCCGCCATATATTGGGCCCAGCATCAGGGGATGCCCCCATATGGGGGTGATCCGCCTGTTACTCGCCCAACCGGGCCGATGGCCCTATCGCGACAAGGAGCTGAAAATGTATGCACCCCATCCGAATGACCGCGTCGCCATCTTCATAGATGGCGAGAATATCCACTACAGCGCCAAGCATCTGAACATGCGGCTGGACTACCTGAAGCTGTGCCGCAAGCTGGCGGCCGGCCGCCGGCTCGTGCGCTCGTATTTCTATACCGCGGTCAGCAACCAGTCCGAAGGAAAGATCGACTTCATCAATTTCCTGAAGCTGAACGGCTTTACGGTGGTCACCAAGGAGATCAAGTCCTTCAACGAATCCGAGGGCGGGGCCCGCAGCGTCCGCGGCAGCCTGGACATGGAACTGGCCATCGGGGTCATGGAGATGCTGCCGCATCTGGACACGGTGATCCTGTGCACCGGCGACGGGGACTTCGTCGGCCTGGCCGACGCGGTGGCCAGGGCCGGCGTCCATATCGAGGTTTGCGCCCTGCGCGAGATGACCAGCACCGAGCTGATCGCCGCGGCCGACCGTTACACCGACCTGGGCGCTCTCAAGGAGGAGATCTTCCTCGCCGCCCCGCCGCCGCGCGAGCCCCGGCAGGAGGAGCAGCCCGCCTCCGACAAGATCGACGCCTTCAACATCAAGGACACCAGCTTCGACTTCTGATCCGCCCGGGCGGATCCCGTCGCCAGGGGCGCTGCGGCGCCCCTTTTTTCATGCCTGCTGGGGAGGGACCATGGCCGCGCGGTAGGCGGCCTGGAGGGTGCGGGTCACCGGTCCGGGCCGGCCCGCGCCCACCGGTTCCCGGTCGATGCGGACCACCGGCAGGATCTCCCGCACGCTGCTGGCGCAGAACACCTCGTCGGCTTCCTGCAGGTCCCGCCGATACAGCGAGGCCTCGCGCGCGGGCGTGCCCAGGCCCCGCGCCAGTTCCAGGACGCGGCGGCGGGTCAACCCGGGCAGGAAGCCGCCCCGGGCCGCCGGCGTCAGCAGCCGGCCGTCCCGGACCAGGAACAGGTTGCTGACGGCCCCTTCCAGCAGGCGGCCGCGGGCGGTGGTCAGCAGCGCCTCCCGGCATCCGGCGCGCGCGGCCTGGCGCAGGGCCAGCACGGTGGTCAGCCCGTTGAGGGTTTTCAGCTCGGGGAAATGGGAGCGGCGGTAGGCCGGGCCGAGCACCACCGCGCCGATGCCCTCGCGCTGCCAGGCGGCGATGGCGTCGGGCACCGGAACCAGGGTGACGAGGACCGTGGGCCGGATCCGGTCCAGGCCGGTCAGGGGCAGGGAGCCGTCCGGGGGCGCACCCCTGCTGACGGTCACCCGCAGCCGACCGTCGCCCTCGGCCAGACCGTTGCGGGCCACCAGTTCGGCGACGATGCCGCCGAGGGTCTCCAGGGAAAGGTCCAGGGGGATCTCCAGGGCGCGGGCCTGGAGGGTCAGGCGTTCCCAGTGGGCCGGCAGTTCCACCGGATTGCCCGCGTAGACGCGCAGGGTGGTGTACACCCCGTCGCCGTGCAGATAGCCGCCGTCCCAGATGGAGATCTGGGCCTGGTCGGCGGGCAGGAATTTTCCGTCGAGATAAACCAGCATGGATGACCCTTCCGGCGGCGGTTCGGCCGCCGCCGGAGGATCCCACAACCGGGCCCCCGAAGCAAGGCTGCTCAGTCGCCGCGCAGGTCCGGCAAGGCGGCCTCGATCCGGGCCAGTTCGGCTTTCACCTCCGTGTCCGCGGGGTCCAGGGCCTGGAGGGCCAGAGCCTGTTCGCGGGCCGCGGTCAGATCGGCGGTGGCGCGGTTGAGCAACAGTCCCAGCAGCCGGCGGCGGACCGGGTAGTCGTTGCGCAGGGCCAGGTGCTCCAGGCAGCGGTCGATGGCGTCGGCCGACTCGCCCGAAGCCTCCAGCAGGTCGCAGAGGTTCAGCAGGGCGCTGACGTGCAGGGGATCCTCGGCCAGGGCCTGCTGCAGGTGGGTGCGGGCGCGTCCCATGTCGCCCTTGAGGTAGGCCGTCACGCCCAGGTTGTTGAGGATCTCCGCGTCGTGCGGGTTGGCCGCCAGGGCGGCCTCGAAATCCAGGGTGGCCGCGGCGTAGTCCTGCCGCCGGGCGCGCATCAGGCCGCGGTTGAAACGGACGTTGGGATTGTCCGGCAGCAGGTCGAGCACGCGGTCGAAGCACTGTTCGGCTTCCTCGGTGCGTCCCAGGGAGGCGTACAGGGCCCCCAGGTTGTTGTGGCCCTCGGGCCGGTCGGGAAAGGCCTGCACCACGCCCTGGAAACGGTCCAGGGCCCGATCCAGGTCACCCTTCTGCAGGGCCTCGGTGCCCTGGTTGACCAGTTCGGCCAGGGCGGCCGCGGGAACGGGGGCTTCCCGGTGCAGGGTGGTATCGAGGGTCATGGTCTGCTCTTTCCGGTTGGGGTGTCGCCTGGTCCGGTGTTGCAAAACGGAGCATTGAGCCGGACTGTCGGTTCGCTGATGCCAAGGCAAGGCGCGTGCCGTGACGCGGGGGATGGTCCCGTGG
>JALUJS010000333.1 GCA_027056825.1 Candidatus Krumholzibacteriia bacterium
GCCGGGAGGGGGTCATGCCAATCCTCTCATGAAAGCTCAGTCCAGGGGAAAACGCGCCCGGCCCGTTTGCAGCAATTCGCAGTAGCGGGCCACCGCGTCCTGCCAAGCGGGCCGCGGGCCGTAGCCCGTTGCCTCCAGGCGGCGGCTGCGCAGCACAGAGCAGGCGGGCCGCGCGGCAGGCCGCGGGTAACGGCTGGAGCCGCAAGGCTCGATGCGATCCGGGTCATGGCCCATCCGCAGGGCCACTTCGCGGGCGAAGTCGTACCACGTGCAGCTGCCGTGGTTGGTGCCGTGAAAGATACCACGGTGCCGGCCGGTGACAAGGTGCTCGAGGATGGCGGCCAGGTCCTCGGTGTAGGTGGGGTTGCCCCGCTGATCGTTCACCACCTGCAGGACGGGCCGGTCCCGCAGCAGCCCGGCGATGGTGCGCACGAAGTTCGACGGCCCGTCCCCGAACAGCCAGCTGGTGCGGACGATCTGCCAGGGGGCGTTCATGGCCTCGACGGCTTCCTCCCCCCGCGCCTTGGTCAGGCCGTAGTGGTTCACCGGGTCGCGGGGGGCATCCTCGTCGAAGCCGTCCCCCGTGCCGGCGAACACGTAGTCGGTGCTGATCTGCGTCAGGCCGCAGCCCAGCTCGTCGCACAGGACGGCCAGATTGCCGGGAACCGCGGCGTTGGCGGCCATGGCCTCGTCCTGTTTCTCTTCGGCCGCGTCCACCGCGGTCCAGGCCGCGCAGTTGATGATCCAGTCGGGGGGATCGGCCAGGACCACCCGGCGGGCCGCCGCCGGGGCGGCAAGATCGCCGTCGGCCAAATCGACGCCCCGCACCTGGTGCGCGACGGCCAGGCGGCCGGTCACGGCGCGCCCGAGCATCCCTTCACAACCGGTCACCAGGATCTTCATTTGCCGTCGCCTTCGGGTTCGGGGTCGGGGTCGGGGTCCGGACGCGTCATCCGCGCCGCATCGCCGGCCACGGCGGGGCTGAAACCCCGCGAGGCGAGGAACCGCACCACCTTGGCCAGGGCCGCGGGTGTCGAGGCCTCCCGCACCCGCCGCCAGCGCGCGGCGGCCGCCCGCAGGGCGGCCTGTTTCTCGCTCTCCGGATCGAGCACCGCCGCCACGGCCTCCCGGGCCGTCAGCGATGGTACCTGATGGGCGCGCAGGCGCGCCACCAGATAACGCGCGCCCACATCCTTCCGCCGCAGGGTGTCCCAGCAGTAGGCTTCGGCGTAGATGCGGTCCGAACACAGCCCCCGATCCCGCATGGCCTGCAACACGGCCTCGACGGCCTCGGACGGATGGCCCTTGTCCAGCAGACGGATCCGCAGCCTGGCTTCCGGCTGCAGACGCCGGTCCAGCATGGCCATCAGGTCGCGAGCGGCAAGTTTGCGTGCCTGGGCGCCGGCCAGCGCCACCACCACCGCCTGCGGAACCACCTCCCCCACCGCGGGCAACCCCTCGGGGACGCTGCCGACGTCCACTTCGTAGCGCACCCCGCCTTCGAGGGTCACCACGAGGGTCCGGCCCATTGTGTCGACGCCGAGCAGCCGGGCCTCCCCTATGGGAGAACCCGGCTGTGCGGTCGCGCCGTCCCCGCTGTGGTCCGGAAGAGGGACGGCAGGTCTGCGCTGCGGTTTCACGGCCTCTGCGCCTCCGCGTGGAACGGCCGGCGGCCTGTCACCCGGTGGACTTGCGGGCCTTGCCGGCCGGCTTGGCCGCCGCGGGCCTGGCTGACTGCGGCGCGGGAGCCTCGGCGGCCTCCTCGGACCCGGGCTCGTCGATCTGGCCGATGCCGTACTCGCGGAACACCAGGTCCTTGATCTTCTCGTACAGGTCCTTGTTCTCCTTGAAGAACACCCGCACGTTCTCGCGGCCCTGCCCCAGACGCTCCTCGCCGAAGCTGTACCAGGCGCCCGACTTCTGGATGACGCCGCAGGCGACGCCCAGATCGATCAGGTCGCCCTCCTTGCTGATGCCCTCGCCGTAGAGGATGTCGAACTCGGCCTTCTTGAACGGGGGCGCCACCTTGTTCTTGACCACCTTGACGCGCACCTGGTTGCCGATGACGTCCTCGCCCTGGGTGATGGCGCCGATGCGGCGGATGTCCAGCCGCACGGAGCTGTAGAACTTCAGCGCGTTGCCGCCGGTGGTCGTCTCGGGGTTGCCGAACATCACGCCGATCTTCATGCGGATCTGGTTGGTGAACAGCACCAGGGTGTTGGTCTTGGAGATGGTGCCGGTGAGCTTGCGCAGAGCCTGGCTCATCAGGCGGGCCTGCAGGCCGACGTGGGCGTCGCCCATCTCGCCCTCGATCTCCGCCCGCGGCACCAGGGCCGCCACCGAGTCGATGACCAGGATGTCCACGGCGCCCGAACGCACCAGCATCTCGGTGATCTCCAGGGCCTGTTCGCCGGTGTCCGGCTGGCTGACCAGCAGGTTGTCGATGTCCACGCCCAGCTTCCGGGCGTAGACCGGGTCCATGGCGTGCTCGGCGTCGATGAACGCCGCCACCCCGCCCTGTTTCTGGCAGTTGGCGATGGTGGACAGGGCCACGGTGGTCTTGCCGCTGCCCTCGGGCCCGTAGATTTCCACAACCCGGCCCTTGGGCAAACCGCCGATGCCCAGCGCGATGTCCAGCTTCAGGCTGCCGGTGGGAATGGCGTCGAGCTGGTCGTAGACCTTGTTCTCGCCCAGCAGCATGATGGAACCCTTGCCGAACTGCTTCTCGATCTGGGCGCGGGTCAGTTCCAGGGCCTTGGCCCGGTCATCCTTTTTTTCCGCCATGTGAAGTCCGCTCCTGTCGGCCGGCCGCCGCCGGCCCTGTTGTGATGTGATGCGCCGCGCGATCCGGGTTCGCGCCCGGTTGAAGGACGGGCAGAAAATAGCACGAATCGCAAACGGGGCGCAAACAGTTTTTCGCCTTATTTTCGCAAAGGAAAAAACGCCTCTTCCCGGTAGCTGACACCGCGGTCGGACGGCTCGCTGACCAGCAGGCTGAACCCCTCCACCGGCCAGTCGGGCAGATCGTCCCCGGGAAAATCCGGGTCCAGGATCTCATCCGCCCGCACCCGCTCTCCGGCCCCGCGCGCCAGGGTCAGATGGGGCCGCGGCC
>JALUJS010000334.1 GCA_027056825.1 Candidatus Krumholzibacteriia bacterium
AGCGAGCAGGAGATCCTGGAGATCTTCGATGTGGGCCTGATCGTGGGCGGCTCCATCGTCATCCCGCACCTGCGCCGGGCCCGCGACCTGCTGGACGAACTCCTGGCCGAGTCGCAGGGAGGCTAGTCCGGCCGCGGATGCGCCGCGGCGGACGTGTCCTGGGCGACGGAGTCGGGGGCGGCCTCCGGCGGCGGTGCGGGCCCGTCGCGATGGACCAGCCGGCTGTACATCCGGTAGCGGTTGAGGATCTCCTCCACGTAGGCCACCGTTTCCCCGCCCCGGTAGAACCCGTAGCGGGTCTCCTGGTAGTACTTGCGCCGCATCAGAAGGGGCAGGGTCTCGGCCAGGCTTCCCCGCCACCGGTTGGGGTCCCGGCCGAGGTCCATGGCGATGCGCCGGGCGTCGGTGACGTGCCCGTGGCCGGCGTGGTACTCGGCCAGGGTGAATCGCCAGCGGTCCAGGGAGTCCAGGTAGGAGTAGCGGCCGTAGATCGTGTTCAGGAGCTTCAGCCCCGAACGGATATTGGCGCGCACGTCGAAGAGCGAGTCTGCAGGGATGCCCGCCACCGTCGGCAGCAACTGCATCAGGCCCCTGGCGCCGGCCTTGCTCTGGGCGGTGGGGGAAAAGCGGGACTCCTGGTAGATCAGCGCCGCGATCATGCGCCAGTCCAGGTCCAGGGGATCGGCCTCCGTGCGGATCAACTCGTCGTAGGGCGAGATGCGGCCGCTGCGCTCGGGCCGATGGGCGGGCGCGCGCAGGCGGCGGATGGCGGCGGTATCCTTGAAGTAGCGGTCGTGGATGACGCCGTACATCTGGCTCCGCCGCACGTTGCCGTCCTTGCCGATGCGGATGTGCTTGCGCAGGAAGCGGTTCAGTGACGCCCGCAGGTCCGGGCTGTCGTGGCGGGTCAGCCAGACGGTGGGGATGCGGTCGGTCAGCCGGGGTCCGATCTCCAGGCCCGGCAGGTAGGCCATGGCGGCGGTGGCCACCCCGTCGCTGACGACCACCGCGTCGTATTCCCCGGCGCCCAGCCGGATCAGCAGGTCCTCGGCCTGCATGCCTTCGGGACCGAGGGAGATGAGAAAGCGTGCGGGCGCCTTGTCGCGGATCTCCCGCAGACGGTGGAGGAAGGGGTCGTTCCGGGGCAGGGCGACGCGCAGGCCGGCCAGGCCGGCGAGGCCCCCGGGGTGCGAGGAACCCTTGCGGTAGACCACCACCTTGCGGACAAAGTCCACCGGGCGGGTGGCGGCGACCCAGGCGTCCAGGCGGGCGTCCTGGAGGATGTCGCCGGCGGCCACGTCGGCCCGGCCCGCGTTGACCAGGGACACCAGGTCCTCGCCCGGTTCCGGCAGGACCACCTGCAGGATCACTCCGAGGGTGCGGGCGTAGGCTTCCAGCAGTTCGTAGTCGAAGCCGGCCTGTCCGCCGCGGTGGATGAAGTAGCCGCTGGAGTTGTAGTGGGCGGCCATGCGCAGGACACCTTCCCCCCGGATCTCCGCGAGGTCCCTCGTCACGGTGGAGTGGGGGACCCGGGGTTCCGTTTCCCCGCCGTGGTGGTCGGGAGAGGGAATGCGCTCCTGGCAGCCGCCCAGCAGGCAGACCAGCAGGACCAGGGCGGCGGGCGCGGCGCGGCCGGGCCGTCGGGTGTGGAGGCGGGAGTTGATCATGGGGCCATCATCCCCGATTTCACCGGGTCCGGCAACAGGACAGATGCCGGGGCCAAAACCTGCCTGACAGAACGGACCCCTTGACTTACCCTGATCAGGCGGAAACGAGGACCATGAACCCGTCCCGGAGAAAACCTGTGCGCCTGATCGACCTGTCACACACCATCGCCCCGGGCATGGCCCAGTGGCCGGGGGACGAGCAGCCCCTGCGCATCCACCGCCGCAGCGAGCACGGGGAAGACTCCCACATGTCCAGCGCCCTGGAAATGGGCTGCCACGTGGGGACGCATATCGACGCCCCCTTGCATTTCCTGGCCGGCCGGCCGGGTCTGGACCGGCTGCCGGTGGATCGTTTCGCCGGCCGGGCGGTGTGCATCAGGCTGCCGGACGATACCGGGCCCGGGCCGCTGGGCGCGGAGATCCTGCATGGGCGCGACCTGGAGGACGTGGATTTCGTGCTGCTGTCCACCGGCTGGGCCGGGCGCTGGGGCACGCCGGAATACTACCGCCACTGGCCCTGGCTCGGGGAGGACCTGGCCCGCGCCCTGGCCGGCGCTTCCCTCAAGGGCGTGGGCCTGGACACCCCCAGCCTCGATCCCTTCGACGGGCGCGCCGCCCACGATATCTGCGCGGCGGCGGACATGGTGAACATCGAGAACCTGGCCGGCCTCGAAGCCCTGCCGAATGCGCCTTTCCTCCTGCTGGCCCTGCCCCTCAAGCTGGAGGGTTCCGAAGCCTCTCCCGTGCGCGCGGTGGCCGTGGTCGACGAGGCCGGGGCATGAGCCCGCTGCTGCTGTTCCTGTTCGCCGCCGGCCTGGCCGTTCTCATCCTGGGGGCCTGGGCCCTGATCGAGGGCGGGGTGAAGGTGGCCCGCATCCTCGGCATCCCGCCGGTGGTCATCGGGCTGACGGTGGTGGCCTTCGGCACCTCGGCTCCGGAGTTCTTCGTGTCCCTGGTGGGCGCCCTGCGGGGCAGCACGGGACTCGTCCTGGGCAACGTGATGGGTTCCAACGTGGCCAACCTGGGCCTGATCCTGGCCGCGGCCGGTCTTCTGAACCCGATGCGGGTGGAACGCCAGCTGAAAAGAAAAAGCGGGGAGATTCCCCTGATGGGGCTGGCCACCCTGGCCTTCGTCGTCATGATGTGGGACGGCTCGGTGGGCCGTCTGGATGCGGCGCTGCTGAGCGCGGGGTTCGCCTACTTCATGCTCCGGGCCTTCCGGAGCCGCCCCGGCGCGGAGGGGTCGCCGGTGGTGCCGAAGGTGGATATCCCGGAGCCGGAGGCCGACATCGCGGAGTCCCGCCTGCGCCCCCTGCTGGCGGGGAGCCTCCTGACGCTCGGGGGTATCGTGGGCCTGGCCCTCGGCGGACGCCTGATTACCGACGCGGCGGTCCGGATGGCCCAGGCCCTGGGTGTCTCGGAGGCCCTGGTCGGCCTGACCA
>JALUJS010000335.1:0-1610 GCA_027056825.1 Candidatus Krumholzibacteriia bacterium
GATCTTGAGGGCGCGGGCGGTGGCCGCCTTGTTGCCCCCGCAGCGACGCAGGGCAAGGGTGATCTCCCGGCATTCCACGGCCGCCAGCTTCTCCTTGAGGGATTCACCGAGGCCGCCGGCTGCGGATACCTCGTTCCCGAACTCCTCCGGCAGGTGTTCGGGCCGCAAGACGCCGTCCCCGCCGCCCAGCACGATGGCCCGCTTGAGGGTCTTCTCCAGTTCCCTCACGTTGCCCGGCCAGGCGTGGGCCAACAGGTGCTGCAGGAAACGGTGGTCGAGATCGGGCGTGGGAATCTCCATCTCGTCGCTGAAACGGCGCAGGAAGTGCCGCGCCAGCAGTTCGATGTCGTCGGGCCGGTCGCGCAGGGCGGGGATGGTCAGCGGGAAGTCCCGGAGCCGGTAGTAGAGGTCCTCGAGAAAGAGACCGTCCCCGGCCATTCGTTTCAGGTCCCGCTTGGAGGCGCAGATGATCCGGACGTTGACCCGGGACTCCCGGTTGTCCCCCACCCGGCGAACCCGGTGGGTGTCGAGGAATTGCAGCAGCTTGCCCTGCATGGCCAGGGGCATCTTGCCGATCTCGTCGAGGAAAACAGTCCCGCCGTCGGCTTCGGCCAGCAGCCCCTGCTTGTCGCTGTAGGCCCCGGTGAAGCTGCCTTTCTTGTGGCCGAACAGTTCGCTCTCCAGCAGGGCCTCCGGAATGGCCGCGCAGTTGATGGCCATGAAGGGGCCGGCCGCGCGGCGGCTCAAGGCGTGGATGGAGTAGGCCAGCAGGCCCTTCCCGGTTCCCGTCTCTCCGGTCAGCAGGACCGTCAGGTCGCTGGCCGCCACCTTGCGCGCCAGGTCCAGCACTTCCAGCATGCCCGCGTCGCGGGTGATGATGTTCTCGAAGCTCTCGACCTCGCCCAGCGGGGTCTGCGGCTCGTCCCGGCGCCCGGCGCGGGTCCGTTCCTCCAGGAAGAGAGCCAGGAAGCCGACGTAGGTGGCCAGGAAATCCACGGCGGACCGGGGAAATCCCCGGGGGCCTTTTCTGCGGTACAGGAACATCAGGCCGAAACGGCGCTCGTCCAGGGAAATGGGCAGGAAGATGCACGAGGAGGCCGTCGCCAGCAGGGCGGGGACATCCTTGCCCAGACCTTCCTGGCCGTCCAGCCTGGAGTGCAGCTGCAACTGGTCCGGGGCGCCGTCGCGTCCTTGGCCCTCGAACCAGCGCACGAGCTGCAGGCAGAGGTTTTCGGTCAGGCCCAGCCGGGAAGAGACGGCCATGTCCTCCCCGCAGGAGCCCAGGGCGATGAATCCGCCATCGGCATGGGCGCGCTGCACTCCGGCTTCCAGAATGGAATCGAGATTCCGGGGCAAGGCCTGGTCCCCGGTCCCGGACATCCCGGGCACCGTGGACAGGGCCGCCAGTTGCCGGCTTGTGTCCTCGACACCGCCCAGCAGGCCTTCTTCGATGACCCCGCGCAGTTCGGCGACCCGTTCGGCAAGCCGCGGGTCCTCCAGCCCGGCGCCCAGGCGCTCGAGTTCGAACACCGTCAGCAGGGCGTCATCATACTGTCCGAGCCGGGACTGGACCCCGGCCAGGCGTTCAAGGATACCGCACAGCATCCGGT
>JALUJS010000335.1:1620-3108 GCA_027056825.1 Candidatus Krumholzibacteriia bacterium
CCGTTTTCCTGGGCGTCCATGAGGTAGCGGCGCAACAGCAGGAGCTCGGCCTCACCGGCGCTCTCCAGCCTGTGGTCGCAGAACAGGGAGATGGCCCGGCACCACAGGTGGAGCAGGCCCTGATCGCTGAACACCCGGATGGCCTGGCGGAAATGGTGGTCCGACTGGCGCGCGTCCTCGAGGCCGGCGTAGGCCTGGCCAAGGGTCAGATGACAGAAACCGACCTCGTAATCTTCGCCGCAACCCTCGCAGATGGCGATGGCGGCCTGGCTGACGGCCACGGCGCCGCGCAGATCCCCCTCGGCAAGGCAGGTCTCGCCGATCCGGCGCTGCAGTTCGCCCTCCAGATCGTTCCCCGCGGCGATGCGGCGGTTCTTCTCCAGCCCCAGGTCGTAGTTGAAACGGGCCTTGACGGTGTCGCCCCGGGCCATCATCACGTCACCGAGGTATTCGTCGGCGATGATGGACTCGCGCAGGAAGCCGTTCTCGTCGGTCAGGGCCTTGCCCGCCAGGATCAGTTCCTCGGCCAGCGCCAAGCGTCCCGACAGGATCTCCAGTCGGCCGGAGGCCAGATGGATCCGGGCCTGGCTGAGGCGATCACCCAGGCTGGCGGCCAGGCGCAACCCCTTGTCCAACACGCCCCGCGCCTCGCCGTAGCGACCGGTCTTCTGCAGGACGATGCCCTGGTTGAGGTACAGGAGAGGGAGCAGGTGGCTGGCCCCGATGCGTCGGGAAAGCTCGACGGCCCTTTCGAACATGTCCAGGGCCTTGTCCCAGCGGCAGCGGATCTTGTGGATCAGCCCCAGGTTGTTCAGGAGGTTGGCCACGCCCAGATCGTGTCCGATCCGGCGGAAGGTGGCCAGGCCGTCGTTGAAGAATTCCTCGGCCTTTTCGAGGCGCCCCAGGCGCATGTGGCAGATCCCCATGCCCACCTGGAGGATGGCCACGTCGGCGTGCATGTCAGTCAGGGCCAGGACGGAAAACGCCCGTTTGCCCAGACCCAGGGCTTCGTTGAGCCGGCCGCGCTCGCGCAGGGCGGTGGCCCGCCGGGTCTGGAAGACCGCACGGTTCACCGCGGCCTCGGCGGGATCCTCCACCGGGGCGGAGGCCATCAGGGCGTCGGCCTGGTCCAGGAGCCGGTCCACGAGTTTGAAGTCGCCCTGCAGGATGGCGGCATCGGTGGTCTTGCGCAGGATCCTCAGGGCCTGGGCCCGGTCCAGCCGGGCCAGGACCCCGGGAACGCAGAGTTGGCGGAAGTAGTCCAGGGAAGAGGAATAGGCGGAAGCGTGGAAATGCAGATCGGCGATCTCTTCGAGACGGGCACAGTCTTCGCTGCTGAGGAAGCCCGCGGCACGCGTGGGATCCCTGCCCAGTTCTCTTTGGTCCTCAAAACGCTCTTGCATCAACCGCATCCCTTGGCGAGGAAGTGGATCGGCGATCCGACTATCAATCCGTCTGCACCCCGGGCGAAATCAGGGGAGCAGGTCC
>JALUJS010000336.1 GCA_027056825.1 Candidatus Krumholzibacteriia bacterium
GTTCCACGGGGCCGTACTGGGAGGACGGGGTGGGGGTATCCTGCATGGTGCAACCTGCCGGGGGTATCAGGAAAAGAAAGGCCATCAGGGCCGGGATCACCGTACGGAGCATGGGGGTGCCGCTTTCTTGAGAGAGTATTGCGGTCATGTTAGTCATGATCACAAGGCGCGCAACCGGACCCTGCGGGAATCCCGTTCACCCGAATTTTTCATGAAGAAGCTACTGCGGATGGTTAACAGCGCGACAGGAAAGGCGTTCTCGGATTTGCTCGGTCAACGTACCGCACCGGGTACGCCTCCCTCGCAAATCCTTGTGAGCCCCTTTCCTGTCGCGCTGTTTCCTCATCCTCGCTACGCTCCTTCATGAATAATTCGGGTTAATGAGAGAGAAATCCTGTTTGCGATTGCGCGAGAGAAATGATAGTTTTGGTCCCGTTTCGCGGCCAGGGGATCGCTAAAAAGGGGACCTTTACATCAGAGTTTTCCTTGCACGCTCATCCGGCTGCCTCTATGCTCCCAAACCTGAACGGTAACCGTCAATTCCGGGGCCACCCCGCTCCGGTGTCCATCTGGGACTCGGCCGAAGGGGGAGAGTCGTTTGACTCGGAACGATAACGAATACCAACAGGGGGCCGCGTCCGGCTCCGGCACCACCACCGACAAGTTCGTATTTCCCCGCTGGACCAACCGGCTGCGGGAAATCTCGGCCGTGGCGGCCCTTGGCGGGCTCCTTTACGCGGTGGTGCTGATCTACGGGGTGTTCTCGCCGGAAAACTCCGCCATGGGGTACGCGCCGGTCCAGCCGGTGCCCTACAGCCACGCCCTGCATGTGGGCGAGCTGGGGATCGACTGCCGCTACTGCCACACCAGCGTCGAGACCACGGCCAAGGCCAACATCCCCCCGACGGCCACCTGCATGAACTGCCACAGCCATGTGCGCACCGAGAGCCCCAAGCTGGAACTCGTGCGTCAGAGCGCCAAGACGGGTGAACCCATCCCCTGGATCCGGGTCCACGATCTGCCGGATTTCGTGTATTTCAACCACGCCGGCCATATCCAGTCCGGTGTGGGTTGCGTCAGTTGTCACGGGCGTATCGATCGCATGGAAACGGTCACCCAGGTCAAGCCGCTGACCATGGGCTGGTGCCTGGGCTGCCATCGCAACCCCGAGCCCAACCTGCGGCCGCGGGAGTTCGTGACCGATATGGAGTGGAAGCCGGCCGACGGCGCGGACCCCGCCGAACTGGGCGCCCGCTTGCGCGCCGAGCGCGGCATTTCCCCGTCCACCGATTGCGCCACCTGCCACCGCTAGGAGTAAGTCCGCATGTCCGACCGCAGTCCAAACCGGGATTTCTGGCGCAGCCTCGATGACCTGGCCGCCAGCAGCGAGTTCAGCGAGCTGAACCAGGACGAGTTCCCCAGCGGTATCGAGGCGCCCGACGATATGTCCCGGCGCCGTTTCCTGCAGATCATGGGGGCTTCGGCCGCCCTGGCGACCCTCGCCGGCTGCAGTTGGCCCGAGGAAAAGATCATGCCGTTCGCCGAGCGGCCCGAAGGCACCGATCCGGGCACGCCCCGGCAATTCGCCACCACCTTCGAGATGGGGCCGGTGGCCCTGCCCGTGCTGGCGACCAGCTACGACGGCCGTCCCATCAAGATCGACGGCAACCCGGACAGCCCCCTGAGCGGCGGGGCGACCAACGTGTTCGCCCAGGCGAGCGTGCTGGACCTCTACAACCCCGACCGCAGCCAGAGTGTCATGCGGCGCAGCAGCTTCGGCCGGAACTCCCTGGGAATGCGGGCCACCTGGGACGATTTCCAGACCTTCGCCAAGGGGCATTTCCCCCGCCTGGCCGGGGGCGGCCTGGCGGTCCTGACCGAAGTGACCACCTCGCCCGCGGTGTGGGGGATGCTCGAGGCCCTGCAACGCAGCTACCCGGGAACCCGCGTGTATTTCCACGAGCCGGTGTGCCGCGTCAACGAGATGATGGGCGCGCGCCTGGCCTTCGGGACTCCGGCCCGCAGCCAGCTCGCGGTGGACAAGGCCCGGGTGATCGTCGATTTCGACGCCAACTTCCTGCAGGACCATCCCACGGCCCTGCGCAACAACCGCCGTTTCGCGCGCGGTCGGCGTCCCGAGAGCGGCGAGATGAACCGCCTCTACGTCTACGAGAACACCTTCACCACCACCGGCGGCATGGCCGATCACCGCTTCCCCACCCCGGCCGGGCACATCGACGCGGCCGTGTGGGCGCTGGCGGCCGAGCTGGTGCTGGGCGAGGGCCTGCCCCTGCCGGGCGGCGCCGGGGTGACCCGCACCAGCCTGCAGAAATTTCGCGGCCATAGGGCCGGTGGCAAGCATGTGCAGGCGCTGGCCCGGGACCTGATGGCCAACCGGGGCGCGAGCCTGCTGATCGCCGGCATGCGCCGGGATCCGGAAACCCACGCCCTGATCCATGTCCTGAACGAGGCCCTGGGCAACGTGGGACGTACGGTGTCCTACCAGCCCTTCGACATGCCGCAGCTGGGTGATATCAAGGCCCTGGCGGGCGATCTGGACGCCGGGCGCGTGGACACCCTCCTGATCCTGGGCGGCAACCCGGCCTACGACGCTCCGGCGGACCTGGACTTCGCCGCCGTCCTGCAGAAGGCGGCCACGCGCATCCACCTGGCCGAGACCGAGAACGCCACCAGCCGGCTGTGCCAGTGGCACCTGCCGCGGGCCCACTACCTGGAGAGCTGGGGCGACGCCACCGGCTGGGACGGTTCCCACCTGGCGGTCCAGCCCCTGATCAAGCCCCTGTACGACGGCCGGACCGTGACCGAGGTGCTGTCCCTGCTGGCGGACAGCGAGCCGCGCACCGCCTTCGCCATCACCCGCGAGACCTTCGCCCGCGTGTCCGGCTGGGGGCAGACCGCTCCGCAGGACGAGGATCCCCGCTTCGAGAAGAAGTGGCGCAAGTTCATTCATGACGGGGTACTGCAGGGTTCGGCGCGCCGCGGCGAGCCCCTGGCCCTCACCGGTGCTCCCATCGCCCCGCCCGAGCATCCGCAGCCGTTGTCCGCTGAAAACCTGGAGCTGAGCATCCACCACGACCAGTCCGTT
>JALUJS010000337.1 GCA_027056825.1 Candidatus Krumholzibacteriia bacterium
GTACATGGCTGTGGAAGAAATCGCCCGCGAGGTGCTGCGCCTGCTGGGCCGCACCGGTCGCGGGCATTGACCCGAAACACATTTTCCGAGGCACAGGTCGATGAATCGCACCGGAATAATTGTGATGAAAATTCAAATCAACACCCCATTGGCCGATCTGAATAATTGGACTTCAGAGGGCTTGTTTTTCAGGCATTTAAACCGGGAAAACAAAGGTTGTTTTTTTCTTGACATCTTTCGTTTTTATAAAAACATTTCTACCAAAGGAGTGGGTCTTTTCCCGAATGATTCTTAAGGGTGCTGACCGATACTCCAGGAGAATGAGTCCTTCGGAATTCCGAACGATCTGTGAGGGGAACGCCCATGGAGCTGAAATTCCTGGCCAGTGACCGCGTCGAGGCTTTCGTCTCGTACATCATGCAGAAGAAGACGGTGTACGCGCCCCAGCGCGCGGGGAAGCACTCGGTGGCCCTGAAGAAGGTCGCCGATCCGGGTGCGGTGGTCCTGGACTACGCCCGGACCATGCAGTCGGTGAAGAAGTTCTTCCTGCCGCCGCGTGACGAACTGTTGCAGTTCAACCTGGCCGACCAGTCCTTCGCGCCGGCCGAGGTCAAACCCCTGGACGCGGTGCTGCTGGGCATCCACTCCTACGACCGGGCGGCCATCGACCGGCTGGACTACAACTTCAGCCAGGGGCACGCCGAGCGGAACTACCTGACGCGGCGCGAGGGTGTGGTCTGGGTGGGAGTGTCCTTCGAGCCCGACGAGTTTCACTTCAGCGGTTCGGTGGGCATCCGCCCGCACGACACCGAGGGGTTCGACGTCTTCCTGACCCGCGCCCGCGACGGCTACCTGGTCGAGGTGCTCACGAACGCCGGCCGGGAACTCACGGCCGGCTTCGATCTGCCGGCGACCGACCAGGCCAAGCCCCAGCCGGGCCACTTCCACCAGCACATCTTCCTGCCCCAGGCCAAGCTCAACGAGGTCATGGGCGCCAGCTACAACAATCCGGTGTGGGAGGAGACGGCGGAGAAGTGCGTGGGCTGCGGGTCGTGCAACATCGTCTGCCCGACCTGCTACTGCTTCAACGTCGAGGAGAACGTGGACATCAAGGTCTCCGGCGGCACCCGCGAGCGCATCTGGGACGGCTGCATGCTGCGCGAGTTCACCGAGGTCGCCGGCGGGGAGGTGTTCCGCGGGGGCCTGGCCGAGCGGCAGCGCCACCGGGTGATGCGGAAATTCAAGTACCTCAGCGACAAGACCGGACATCCCTGGTGCGTCGGCTGCGGCCGTTGCACGGCCTACTGCACCGCGGGGATCAGCATCGTCAGCATCGTGAACCGGTGCATATCCGACTACGAGAAGCACGCGGCCACCGCAGTCTAAGGAGTCGTGACCATGAAGCTGAATGAACTCGTGCCGCAGCAGGACCCCGTGGATCTCTACCTGCCGGTCATGTCCGAGATCAGGGACGTCAGGCCCCTGACCGACCTGGAGACCCTCTACACGGTGGCCCTGCCCGACGGCCGCGACCTGGGCCACCAGCCCGGCCAGTTCGTGGAAGTCTCCCTGTTCGGCGTGGGGGAAGCGCCTTTTTCCATCTCCTCCTCGCCCACCCGCAAGGGCGTGTTCGAGCTGGGCATCCGGAAGGTCGGGCTGCTGACCGAGAAGCTGGCCGAACTGAAGCCGGGGGACAAGGTCGGCATCCGCGGCCCCTTCGGCCACGGCATCCCCGTGGAGAAGTTCCGGGGCAAGGACGTGCTGATCGTCGCCGGCGGCATCGGCCTGGTGCCCATGCGCTCGATGATCAACTACGTGCTCGACCGCCGGGACGAGTTCGGGCGCCTGATCATCTGCTACGGCAGCCGCAGCGACAAGGAACTCCTGTTCACCGACGAGATGGAATCCTGGCGCCGGGATCCGGGTGTGGACTTCCACGTCACCGTGGACCGCGGTTCGCCGGAGTGGGAGGGCAACACCGGGGTGATCACGACCCTGATCCCCGGCCTGGAGCTGGACCTGGGCAAGACCGTGTGCTGCGTGTGCGGGCCCCCGGTGATGTACCGCTTCGTGCTGCTGGCCCTCAAGTCGCGCGGCCTGCCCGACAAGAGCATCTACATGTCGCTGGAACGGCGCATGAAGTGCGGCGTGGGCAAGTGCGGGCACTGCCAGATCAATCATTCCTACGTGTGCCAGGACGGCCCCGTGTACCATTACCCCGATCTGAAATCCCTCGAGGAGGCGCTCTGATGGCCGCTAAACCGCGCGTCGCGATCTTCGACTTCACCGGCTGCGAGGGTTGCGAGCTCAACCAGCTCAACTTCGAGAACCAGCTGCTGGACATGCTCGAGCACGTGGACATCGTCGAGTGGCGCGAAGCCATGGACGACCGGCCGGGCGAGTACGACATCGCCTTCGTGGAAGGGTCGCTGTCGACGCCCGACTGCATCAAGCGCATCAACGAGATCCGGCGCCGGGCCAAGGTGCTGGTGGCCGTGGGCGCCTGCGCCGTCCAGGGCGGGATCAACGGCATGAAGAACACCCAGCCCATCGAGGAGGTGCGCGAGGAGGTGTACGGGAAGGATAAGTACCTCTTCCCGACCCTGCCCGCGCTGCCCCTGTCGGCGGTGGTCAAGGTGGACGTGAACGTGCGCGGTTGCCCCATGACCCAGATGGAGTTCCTCAAGGTCTTCACGGCCCTGGTCATGGGCAAGAAGCCCGTGGAGCCGACCAGCGCCGTGTGCGTCGAGTGCAAGCTCAAGGAAAACGAGTGCGTGTACGAGAAGGGCATGATCTGCCTGGGCCCGGTCACCCGCGGCGGCTGCGACGCCCACTGCCCCAGCTTCGGCCAGTACTGCACCGGTTGCCGGGGCATGGTGCCCGAACCCAACCTGAAGGCCATGGAGGAGATCCTCGTCAAGCACGGCCTGTCCGTGAACGAGGCCTGGAAGCGCCTGCACCTCTACAACACCCATGAACTGGAGGGGCTCAAGTCATGACCATGAACCTGGACATCAACGTCGAGCACCTGACCCGGGTGGAGGGTCACGGCAACATCGTGGTGAACATGCGCGACGGAAAGCTGGAGAAGGCCCAGCTGGAGATCGTCGAGGCGCCGCGGTACTTCGAGGCCATGCTCAAGGGGCGCAGCTTCCACGAGGCGGCCATCATCACCTCGCGCATCTGCGGGATCTGCTCCCTGGGCCACCAGATCACCTCGCTGAAGGCCACCGAGCAGGCCCTGGGCCTGGAAGTCAGCGAGCAGACGGTGCTGCTGCGCAAGCTGCTGATCCACGGGGCGACCATCCAGTCCAACGTGCTGCACGCCTACTTCCTGGCCGCGCCCGATTTCCTGAAGGTGGGCTCGGTGTTCCCGCTGGTCTCCAGCCATCCGGACGTCGTGGTCCGGGCCCTGCGCATGAAGCGGCTGGCCAACGACATCGGCGAGGTCGTGGGAGGGCGCGCGGTGCACCCCATCACCCCGGTGCCCGGCGGGTTCACGCATATCCCGTCGGCCGACGAGCTGAAGGAGCTGAAGCGGCGGCTGGTCGAGGACATGACCCCCGACCTGCTGGCCACGGTGGAAACGCTCAAGACCCTGGCCGGCGAGATCCCGCAGTTCGAGCGGGAGACCGAGTACATCTCCCTGCGCTGCGACGACGAGTACGCCTTCTACGACGGCGACATCTGCAGCTCGGACACCGGCCGGGTGTCCGATGCGATGTACCGCGAGATGACCAACGAGTTCGTAGTGTCGCACAGCACGAGCAAGCACTGCAGGCACAACCGGTCCAGCTACTTCGTGGGGGCCCTGGCGCGCTGGAACAACAACCACGACAAGCTGTGCGACCTGGCCCTGCAGGCGGCCGAGGCCCTGGGTCTGAAGCCCGGTTGCACCAACCCGTACATGAACACCATCGCCCAGGTGGTCGAGGCCGCGCACTGCACGGTGGACAGCATCCGTATCATCGACGAGCTGCTGGAGCGCGGCCTGCAGAACGAGGATCCCGACCAGGAGCCCAAGCGGTTCGGCACGGGCGTGGGGGCCACGGAGGTCCCGCGGGGCATCCTCTACCACGAATACACCTACGACCGGCAGGGACGGATCATCAAGGCCAACTGCATCATCCCCACGGGGCAGAACCTGGAGAACATCGACGACGACATGAAGAAGCTGGTGCCCGAGATCCTGGACAAGTCCAAGGATGAGATCACCTCGTACCTGGAGATGCTGGTGCGGGCGTACGATCCGTGCATCTCGTGCTCGGTGCACATGCTCGACGTGGACTTCCTGGAGTAGGCGGCCAGGCGTGAAAATCATCGCGGTGGGCAATTCCTTCTACGGGGACGACGGCGTGGGCGCCGCCGTCCTGGAACATGCCCGCGCGCACGGCCTGTGGCCGGAGGCGGAGCTGGTGGACCTGGGCACCGACGCGCTGGCCCTCATCGACCACCTTGGGCCCGGCGGGCTGACGGTGGTCGTGGACGCGGCGAACATGGGCCTGGATCCGGGCGCGGTGGCCGTGTTCGGCCCCGACGAGGTCCGCATGCGGATCCGGTCGGACCATCTGTCCCTGCACGGCTTCGGCCTGGCCGAGGCCTTCGACCTGGCGCGCCGGCTGGATCGCCTGCCCGACCGGGTCAGGGTGGTGGGCGTCGAGCCCGCCCGCGTGGAAATCGACACGGGACTGTCGGAGGCCGTCGCGGCCGCCGTGCCCGGGATCATCGACGCCATCAACGCGGAGGTTTCCGGTGAACACTGAACGGACCATCCTGATCATCGACGACGACATCGACCTGGTGGAGATCATCCGCATGACCCTCGAGAACGAGGGCTACCGGGTGATCGACGCGCAGTCGGGGGAGCGCGGCCTGCAGACGGCGCGCGAGAAGAAACCGGATCTCATCCTGCTGGACGTGATGATGGGCGCCGTTGACGAGGGCTTCCAGGTGGCGTATGAGTTGCGCGGGGACGCGGTGACGAAGGACATCCCCATCCTGATGCTGACGGCGGTGACCGAGCAGACGGGCTTCGGCTTTGACCCGGACAAGGACCAGGATTTCCTGCCGGTGGACGAGTTCCTCGAGAAGCCGGTCAGCCCGCGCAAGCTCGTCGACCTGGTGCGCAAGCACCTGCCGACAACGGCCTGACGGCCCCGCCGTGAACCGAAAGTTGCAGACGGTGACCAGGGACGACTCCCTGCTGGACGAGCCCACCAGCCACTTCGTTTCCGCCGCCTCGCTGCGCCGGCGGCTGGAGTGGTTCGACAAGCTGCGCTGGGGAGCGGTGGCCGGGGTCGTCGCGGCGACCCTGGTGGCCTCGCGCCTCCTGCCCGCCGCCCTGCCCACCGGTGAGCTGCTGGGCGTGGCGGCCGTTCTGGCGGGACTCAACCTCGCCTACACCGTGCGCAACCGGCGCATCCCGCCGACCCGCCTGAAGGTGGAGCTTCTGCACGTCAAGCTGCAGATGGCCGCGGACCTGTTCCTGCTGACGGTGATGCTCAACCTCTCCGGCGGCATCGAGAATCCCCTGCTGTACATGTACCTGATCCATGTGGTCATCGCGAGCCTGCTGTTCAAGGGCCGGGATATCTTCCTGATCGCCTGGCTGGCCATCTTCCTGTTCACCGCCGACGTGGCCGGCGAGTACTTCGGGCTCCTGCCGCATCATCACCTGCTGAGCGCCAGCCCCATGACCCACGAACCGCCGTTCATCCTGCTGACATTGGCCTCGTTCTGGCTCGTGCTGCTGTTCGCGGCCTACATCGGCGCGTCGATCATGAAGCACAACCGGGCCATCAAGGACGAACTCGTGGAGCGCCAGCGGCAATTGATCGCCGCCGACAAGGCCAAGCTCGACTTCTTCCGCTTCGTGACCCACGAGATCAAGAGCCCGGTGGCCACCGCCCAGAGCGCCGTGGACGCAGCCCTGGAAGTGGGCGGCGATGACCTACCGGAGCAGTTGCGCGACATCCTCCAGCGGGCGCACGGCCGCCTGAGCCACGCCATCACCATGATCATGGACCTGGCCGATTTCACCCGCGGGGGAGACATGAAGCGGGAGGCCCTGGAGCCGGTGGACCTGAACGTGCTCATCGCCCGCATCGTGGACGGCCTGGGGGACCAGGCGGCGCGGCGCGGCATCAGCATCGCCATGGATCTGCCCGCGGACCAGCCCCGCGTCATGGGGCATCCGGGCATGCTGGAAAAGATCATCCGCAACCTGGTGAGCAACGCCGTGCGCTACAACCGCGACGGCGGCCGTGTGGACGTGCAGCTGGAACTCCGGCCCCGGCAGATGGTGTTGAAGGTGTCCGACGAGGGCATCGGCATCGCCCCGGAGGACCAGGAGAAGGTGTTCGACGAGTTCTATCGCACCGAAGCGGCCCGGCACATGAGCAACCTGGGCACCGGCCTGGGCCTGCCCATCGTCAAGCGCTTCACCGAGCAACTGGGTGGGACCATCGAGCTGGAAAGCGAGCCGGGGCGGGGCGCCACCTTCACGGTGACGCTGCCGCGTCCGCGGCCCGCGGCTTCGGCAGGGGAGGCGACATGAGCGAGCGGATTCCCTGCGGGGGACTGATGGAGCGGCACGACCTGTGCCTGGTGGAAGTCCTGGGGTTCGACTGGCGGCCCGGGGAGGCCTGCGGCATCCTGGGCAAGTTCGCCGAGCAGGGGATCCCCCTGTCCTATCTCAGCCTGGGCAACGGACCCGAGGGCGACAAGAACATGTCCTTCTGTGTCAAGACAGCCCAGCTGGCGAACCATCGCGACATCCTGGAGGCCATCGAGAAGCAGTACGCCCCCCGCAAGGTCGCCGTGCGCGCCCCGGTGGTGATCCTGACCCTCTACGGCCCCCACTTCAACGAACGGCCCGCCCTGGCCAGCCAGGTCTTCTCCGCCCTGTGCGTGGACGGCATCCAGGCCCTCACCGTGGCCTCGTCCATCAACAGCATCTCGGTGGTCATCGAGACCCTGGACCGCGACCGCACCGTCCGTTGCCTGGAACAGAAGTTCGCGTGGCCGGACTGATTCCTCTTTTTTCCCGTGTTCATTGACCGAACCGTTGTCGGCGGTCCGGTCCTTGCAATTCCCTGATCCAGGATCGGGGAGGCAGGGTCGAGCGGCGGCCGCCACTCTGTATCATGTTGTCACGAAATATGTTGTGGATGGGGAAAAATCCCCAGCCGGGATCGGGGTTCGGTTTGACCTACGCCCATGCTCAATATGCGCAATCGCTGCAAGGTTTTGGAACACCCCGGCATCTTCCTGCCAGCGGCGGCTGGGTGCTGGAACGCGAGATTCCCGGGTCGGGAGGCCTGCGCGACGCCATGGGCTGTTATCCCCTGTTTTCCTGCCCGGACTGGGCGGGCCTGCCGGAAGACCTGGAAGCCCTGCGCGCCGACGGGATCGTCAGTCTGGTCCTGGTGGCCGATCCGTTGACCAGTCCCCCGGCCGACCTGCTGGCCTGGACCTTCGACGGGGTGTGCCGCCCCTTCAAGACCCACTACCTGGCGGATCTGACGCCGGATACGGATGTGCCCGGCAGCGCCCATCACCGCCGCTACGCGCGCCGGTACCTGCGGACCGGGACCGTGGACATCGCCGCGGACCCCCGCTCGCATCTCGAGGACTGGAACCGGCTCTACGGGAAACTCACGGCGCGTCACGGCATCGAGGGCGTCGCGCGGTTTTCGCCGCGCGCCTTCGCTCACCAGCTCGTGCTGCCCGGTACGGTGGCGGTGCTGGCGCGGGACGCCACCGGCGCGGTGGAGGGAATGCAGATCTGGTACGCCGACGGAAACCGGGCCTGGTATCACCTGGGCGCCCAGACCCCGGCCGCTTACGACCGGGCGGCCGGGTTCGCCATGACCCGGAAGGCCCTGGAACACCTCTCCGGGCTGGGTGTCCGCACCGCGGACCTGGGGTCGGGCGCGGGCCTGGCCGACGATCCTGACGACGGTCTGAGTCGCTTCAAGGCGGGCTGGGCCACGCGCACCACGCAGGCCTGGCTGTGCGGGGCCATCCTGGATCAGGGCGCCTACACGGGGCTCTCACCGGCCGCTTCCGCCTATTTTCCCGCCTATCGGGATCCCGCCGTGCGGTCCAACACCGGGGAGGGCCATGTCCACGCCCGTTGACACCACCGCACACCTGGCCGTGTTGGGGGCCGTCCCCCGCTTTGCGCGCCCCCTGCACGTGGGCGCCCCCAACATCGGGGATCGCGAGCGGCTGTTGCAGCGCATCGGGACCATCCTGGACACCCGGCGCCTGTCCAACTTCGGTCCCATGGTGCGTCAGTTCGAGGAGACGGTGGCCCGTTACGCCGGCGTGAACCATTGCGTGGCCATGTGCAACGGCACCGTAGCGCTGGAGATCGGCGCGCGGGCCCTGGAGCTGTCCGGCGAGGTCATCGTGCCGGCCTTCACCTTCGTGGCCACGGCCCACGCCCTGGCCTGGCAAGGCATCCGGCCGGTGTTCTGCGACATCGATCCACGCACTCATCTCATCGATCCGGACCGTGTGGAGGCCCTGATCACCCCGCGCACCACCGGCATCCTGGCGGTGCACCTGTGGGGGCGTGTGGCTCCGGTGGAGCGCCTGCGGGCCATCGCCGACCGGCACGGGCTGAAGCTCATGTTCGACGCGGCCCACGCCTTCGGATGCTCCCACAAGGAGCGGCCGGTGGGCGGATTCGGCGACCTGGAAGTTTTCAGCTTCCACGCCACGAAGTTCATGAACAGCGCCGAAGGTGGCGCCATCGTGACGAACGACCCCGAGCTGGCGCGCCGGGCGCGCCTGATGTCCAACTTCGGGTTCACGGGACTGGATCGGGTGGAGGCCCTTGGCGTCAACGGCAAGATGAGCGAGCTGGCCGCGGCCGTGGGCCTGAACTCCTTCGAGAGCATGGACGCCTGGTTGGAGGTCAACCGCCGCAACATGGACGCCTGGCGGCGGGTGCTGGCGCCCCTGCCTGGCATCGACCTGATCCCCTGGAACGATGGCGACATGCACAACCACCAGTACGTGGTGTGCGAGGTGGACGCGAGCCGGGCCGGCCTGGGGCGCGACGAGCTGGTGGCGGCCCTGCGCGCGGAGAACGTGCTGGCCCGCCGGTATTTCTATCCGGGCTGCCACCGCATGGAGCCCTATCGGTCCCATCCTCCCCAGGGAGGCTGGCGCCTGCCGGTGACCGAGAGCGTGGCCGCGCGGGTGATGGTCCTGCCCACCGGTACGGCGGTTACGGAGCGGGACATCGCCGAGGTCGGCGCCCTGCTGGAGGACATCCTGGACCATGCGGACACCGTCCGCGCGGCCCTGGCCGGACGCGACCCCGGTCAGGCCCTGGAGGCGCAATGATGAAGAACAGGAATCCCGGACGCCCCGACCTGACCATGACCGTTACCGGCGGTCCCGCCGCGCCCCAGGTGCAGATGCGCACCCGGATCGGCGTGACCTGGACCATGGGTACGCACAGCGCCCTGGAAGTGCCGCCGGGATTGTTGCGCCGCATCGACCTGGAGTGCGCCTTCATGGACCAGCTCTCGCGCGCGGACCGGCACCGGTTGCTGCGCCGGGCGCGCCGCCTGTTGCGCCCCGGAGGCGAGATGCGGGTGCCGGTGGGCGGCCGCGCGGACCGCTATCCGCGCGCCGAACTGGAATACGAGGCCTGGGTGTGCGGCTTCGCCCTGGGCTACCGCACGGCCGCCGGATGCGCGCGCCTGGTCAAACCGACGCGCAAGGTGGAGGTCGAGCCGGCGGTCAGCATCCTGATCCCCGCCTTCAAGCCCCGGTATTTCACGGAGACCCTGGACAGCGCCCTGGCCCAGACCTGGCCCCGGGGAGAGATCATCGTGGCGGACGACAGCCCGGGCCAGGAGATCGCCGACATGGTCGAGTCCGCCCGCGGCCGGGTTCGCGAAGGTTGGGTCCTGCGCTACCACCGCAACCCGGGCAACATCGGGGAGTGGAAAAACAACTTCCAGTTGCTGGACATGGCGGCCGGCCCGCTGGTCAAGTTCCTCAACGATGACGACCTGCTGGCTGAGACCTGCGTCGAACGCATGGCGCGGGTGCTGGCCCGCAATCCGGAAGTGACCCTTGTGACCAGCAGGCGGCGTCTTATCGACGGGAACGGAGCCGAGCTGCCGGGGCGCAAGTACACCGAGCCCCTGCTGGAGACCGACGGGACCATGGACGGCCGCGTGTGGGCCAACCTGGCGCTGAGCAGGCGGATCAACCGCATCGGCGAGCCCACCACCGTGATGTTCCGCAAGGCCGACATCATCGACAACCGCCCCAACTTCATGAGCTACGCCGGGCGCCCCGCGCACCGCAACGGGGATATCTCGGCCTGGATCGCCCTGCTGTCCCGGGGCGACGGGGCCTGGCTCCACGAGACCCTCAGCAGCTTCCGCATCCACGGAGACCAGGTCTCCCACAACGAGGAATTCCGCCGCACGGCGAAGCAGGCCTGGACGGACCTGCAGGCCGACGGGGAACAGACTGGTCTGATGGCCGGGATCATCGAGGAAGTGGAGCCCCGTCCCCTGGCGGACGGGACGCCGGTCGAGCAACTGGTGAGGACCGCGGTGAATGCCTGGGAGACCGGGGACCACCCGAAGGTGCGTGCCGCCCTTGAGCAGGCCGCGGCGGAGGATCCCCTGGATGTGGTAGTAAGGGGCAACCTCGCGCGCCTGGAATGGATGCGGGGCCGCAAGGATTCCGCCGTTCTGGGGGCCGCCCTGGCCCTGGGCGCGGAAAAGCCCGACCCGGATCTTGCGGCGGATCTGAAGGCCATGCTCATCGATCTGGGCATGGCGCCGGAGGCCGCGGCGGCCATCGAAAACAACCTTTGCGGGCAGGCCGGCGCCGCGCGTTTATGGGCTCCTTGACCCGTATTTTGATTCGACTTGCGGGATCGTGCTGCGATTCGATATTCCGGGAAATTGCCTTGTGGTCTCAACTGAAAATCTATTAGTATCTTACGGGGTTTTAGCTCCTGGTGATGATCCATGGTGACGGGAAACAGCGTGGGGAGGATCATTATGCGAATGATGCCCAGGAAAACGAGCTTCATGATCTTGGCGGCCCTGATGTTTTGCGCGGGGTCCCTGCGGGCTGCCGTGGTATTCGAACAACTGCCCAACTCCAATGATCGTACGTCGGACCTCAAAATCACGCCCCTGGGCTGGGCCCAGATCCTGGCCGGCTCCTTCATTCTTACAGAAAATACCGAGGTGGACACCGTTCAATGGTGGTCGCAAGAGCCGGTGGACTATCATCAGGCCTTCAGCATCCGGTTCCTTGCCGACGACGGCGGGCGCCCGGGCGAAGTCATCGGCAGCTTTGGCACCGTCATCACGCCCCAGGAACTCGATGGCGCCTACACGCGCTACACGGTGTTGTTTGCGCCGGGGCAGGTGCCGGTTTTCGCCGCGGGCCTTACCTACTGGATCAGCATCGCCGGCAACGATCCCTACGAGGGTGATCCGGACTGGAGCAAGATCTTCTACTGGGCCATGAACGACGAACGGGACGGTTACGCTTCCCAGTCCGGTGTGGATCAACCCTGGACCTTGGTCCACGATATGCAGCCGGCTTTCCGCCTGATGGGGACCGTCGGTGTGGCCAACGAACCGAGCAGCTTCGGCAGCATCAAGGCGCTGTTCCGGTAGTCGCGTAGCGATTCAATAATTCGGGCTGATAAATCTCCTTGCGGTTGAACCATGGTGTAGATCCTATAATTAGGATATGTCATCATGTTCAGCTCCATGAAGGGAGATTTCCGTGCCTTCCCTGTACACTTCCACCCGGCCCCTGGAATTCCTGGTTCCGATTCTTGTCGCGCTGGTGCTGGCCGCATCCGTCCCGACCGTAGCCCAGGTCGAGGCGGTCACGGTGCGTATCGACGGGATGGCGTGCGTGTTCTGCGCCAACACGCTCGAAAAGAACCTGGCCGGTCTCAAGGGGTTCGGGGATTTGAGCATCGACATCAACAAGGGATCGGCGACGCTCGTGCCCGGCAGGGGCGGGGCCGTGGATGTGGACGGGCTTCGCAGCGCGGTCCGCAAGGCGGGTTTCACCCCGCGGGAAGTGACCGTGCGCGCCACCGGACGCATCGATGGGAGCGGCGCCCATACCTTGCTCGTCTCCGGCGACGGCGCCACCCTGTTCCGCCTGATGCAGGGAGAAACACTCTCGGCCGCCGTGGTGGAACCAGGTGGGATCTATGGGGTCCGGGGCGTGATCGTTCCGCCCCAAAATGAAGACGCGGCCGGCGGGCCGCCGTGGTTGGAAGTTACCGGGATCGCTCCCTCAGGGGTGGAGGACTGACTATGCCCAACCACGCGCGCTACCTGCTCACGGCGCCGGCCCATGTCCGTGCGGTGCTGGCTACGGTGATGTCCGCGATCGCCCTGGCTTGTGTGTTCCCGGCGGCGGTCTTGGCCCAGGGCCCCCCCATCCAGACCGATACGCCCATCATGCTCGGGTTGTCCGGACGCGGAGCCCGCACATTCCTGAAGGTCATCCGCAAGGGAACCATGCTGCGGGATGGTAATGAGGTGGCCGATCCTCTCGACAGGTCGATGACAGCGTACGTCACCCCGCTGGCCGCACCCTACAACATCACCACGACCTTCCAGGTGGGCGCCGTGGTTCCTTTCGTGGTCAAGACCATGGACATGGGGACCACCAGCGTCACCAGTTCCGGGCTGGGTGATGCTGCGCTGTTCGCGAAGAAGCTGCTCGTACAGGTGGACGGTAAGGCGAGGACTTTCCGTGTGGCGGCCAAGGCGACCGCCAAGTTGCCGACCGGCGACCATGGCGCGGCGATTCCCCTCGGCACGGGCTCCTTCGACTACGGCGGAAGCATCGTCGCCGGCTGGCTCTCCGGCAGATGGGGTGTGTACCTGGAGACACTCTACCTTCACCGCACCACCAGCGGGGCGGTGGACTACGGTGACCGCTACGGCTACAACGCCGCCATTGGTTTCCGGCTTCTGCCGTCGGTCTACGAGTTCTATCCCTCGCCCCAGCTCAACCTCTTTTTCGAACTCAACGGCAGTGCGGTGGGCCGCGCCATGGTCGCCGGCGTCGAGAATCCCGACACCGGCGGTTCGGCTCTCTTCATTGCGCCGGGTCTCCAATATGTCGGGGGCCGCAGATGGCTTGTCGAAGTCTCGGTGCAGCTTCCGGTCCGCGACGACCCCAACGGCACCCAGCTGGCGACGGACTGGACCGCGAGTCTCGGCGCCAGGATCCTTCTGAACTGACCCGGCCCGGCGTACTTGGCGGCGTCCATAAGGTTGCCTACTATTGCGGGGTGAAGAACCCCCACCTGTAACCGAGGACGATCCCATGCAGTACCCCGCCTTCTACGACGCCGTCGCACCGGTCACCCTGCACGACCCCCTGGCCGCCTTCCTGGGCGCAACAACCGACGGGTTGATCGAGGTCCGCTATCTCGACGCCGTGCGCCTGGCCGGTCATTCCTGTCCCACCGTGGCCGGCGCCTGGCTCATGGTCCGGCGCGCCCTGACCGAGCTGTACGGCGGGGAAACCCCGGAGCGTGGAAGCATCCGCGTCCAGATGCGGGAAGCGCAGGGCGACGGGGTCTGCGGGGTCATTGCGGCAGTGTTCACCCTGGTCACCGGCGCCGCCGGCGCGGGCGGCTTCGAGGGGTTGGCCGGGAATTTCGGCCGCCGGGGCCTGCTGACGTTCGGCCATGGGAAAGAGGCGGTCGACGGCGTGGCGCGCTTCGTGCGAATAGACACCGGCAAGGCCGTGACGGTGGACTTCGACCATGCTTCAGTGCCTGCGGATCCGGACATGATGCCTTTGCTGCAGAAGTCGCTTGGCGGCCGGGCGACGCCCGACGAGCAGGCACGTTTCCGCCGGCTGTGGACCGGCCGTATCGAGGCCATTCTGCTGGAGTACGGTGACGAACTGGTCTCGGTCCGGTAGCTTCCTCAGCAGATCCTGGGCAACTGCTCGCCCACGGGCATGTCCACGATACGTTCGGCGCCCAGGGTGGTGCGCATGGCCACCACGCCGGGATGTTCGGCGCGCACACGGCCGATGATCCGGGCTTCGGCGCCCTCCGGCCGCGAGCGCATGGCGGCCAGGGCCTTCTCAGCGTCCTGCTGCGCGACCACGGCCACCAGCTTGCCCTCGTTGGCCACGTACAGCGGATCGATGCCCAGGATCTCGCACGCCCCGCGCACCTGGTCGTGCACCGCGACGGCCTCTTCCTCCAGCTCGATGCCCACCTGGCTGGCCGCGGCGAACTCGTTCAGGGTGGTGGCTACGCCGCCGCGGGTGGGATCGCGCAGGGCGCGCACCTGGGCGCCGCTGTCCAGCAGGGCGCGCACCAGCCCGTTCAAGGCGGCGGTATCGCTCTGGATGTCGGCGGTGAAGCTCAATCCCTCGCGCCGGCTCATGATGGCCATGCCGTGGTCGGCGATGGTCCCGCTGACCAGAACCGCGTCTCCCGGTCGCAGGGAAGCCGCAGACAGGCTGACGCCCGCGGGGATCACGCCCAGGCCCGAGGTGTTGATGAAGATCTTGTCGCACCCGCCGCGGCCGACGACCTTGGTGTCCCCGGTGACCATGCGCACGCCGGCTGTGCGCGCGGCCTGCTCCATGGAGCAGAGGATGCGGTGGAAGTCCGCCAGCGGCAGCCCTTCTTCCAGCACGAATCCCACACTCAGGGCGATGGGCTCGGCGCCGCTCATGGCCACGTCGTTCACCGTGCCGTTGACCGCCAGGTCACCGATGTCCCCGCCGGGAAAGAAGATGGGGTCGACCACGAAGGTGTCGGTGCTGAAGGCTACGCGGCCCGGCGGCAGCTCCAGGACGGCCTGGTCTTCCAGCTTGTCCAGCTCGGTGCTGGAGAAGCGGGGCAGGACCAGCTTTTCGATCAGCTCGGCGGACAAGCGCCCGCCCGCGCCGTGGGCGAGCTGGATGGTGTCGTGATCCAGCAGCGGCAGGGGGCAGCTCATGTTGTCGAAGTCGGGGCGCTCGTTCACAGCAGTCCCTTCCTGGCGTATTTGTGGTAGGCGGCGCAGGCGCCCTCGCTGGAAACCATGGTGGCGCCCAGCGGGTGCAGCGGCGTGCATTCGGTGCCGAAGGCGGGGCACTCGGGCGGCTTCTTCAGGCCCTGCAGGATTTCCCCGGCGATGCACACCGCCGGTTCTTCAGGGTTGATGCCGCCCACCGCGAACTTCCTCTCCGCGTCGAAGGCGGCGAACTCGTCCCGGAGGCGCAGGCCGCTGCGCGGAATGGTTCCGATGCCCCGCCACTTGCGGTCGCATACGGTATACACCTCGTCCACCACGGCCCGCGCGGCGGGGTTGCCCTCTGTACGCACGGCTCGCCCGTAGGCGTTGACCACGCCGTGCTCGCCGCTTTCCAGCATGCGCACCGTCTGCAGGATGCCCCGCAGGATGTCCACCGGTTCGAACCCGGTGGGCACGATGGGCACGCGGTGGCGCGCGGCCAAGGGCTCGTACTCGGTGGTCCCCATGACGGCGCAGACGTGGCCGGCGGCCAAAAAGCCCTGCACCCGGTTGTTCGGCGCCGACAGGATCGCCTCCATGGCCGGCGGCACCAGCACATGGCTGGTGATCTCGCTGAAGTTGGTCAACCCCTCGGCGGCGGCCTGCCGGACGGCCATGGCGTTGCCCGGGGCGGTGGTCTCGAATCCCACCGCGAGAAAGACCACCTCGCGGTCGGGGTTCTCCCGCGCCAGCTTCAGCGCCTCCAGGGGAGAGTACACCATGCGCACATCCCCGCCGCGTGACTTGATGCGGAACAGGTCGTCCCGGCTGCCGGGCACCCGTAGCATGTCGCCGAAGGAGGTGAAGATCACTCCGGGCTGTGCGGCGATGACAAGGGCGCGGTCGATGGTTTCCAGGGGTGTCACACACACGGGACAGCCGGGCCCGTGCACCAGGGTGATGGCATCGGGCAGCAACTGGTCCAGGCCGTGGCGCATGATGGCGTGCGTCTGGCCGCCGCAGATTTCCATGATGGTCCACGGCCGGGTGACGGTGCGGGCGATCTCGTCCAGCAGCGCGCGGGCCAGCTCCGGGTCGCGGAATTCGGCGAGGTATTTCATGAGCCGGCCTCGGGTTCGGCGTCCGCTTCCATGAGGGCAGACAGACGGGTCAACTCGGCCAGGGAGGCCTGGGCCTCCTGCTCGTTCAGCACCTGCAGGGCGAACCCGGCGTGGACGATGACATAGTCGCCGATCTGCGCCTCGGGGGTGTAGGCCAGACAGGCCTCGTTGCGGGCTCCTGCGTAGTCGATGACGGCCATGGGCAGGGGCCCGTCGGTGCGGATTTCGAGAATCTTGCCGGGGATGGCGAGGCACATGGTCTGCTGCTCCTGGGCGATGGCTTGCGAAGCTGTTAACTTGTTATCGTTCTGACCAATATAGAATATCGCGGGGTGTCGGACAAAGGTTACCGTGATTTGGGTCGGCGGGGATGCCATGGTGATGAATTCTTGTTTTCAATAATCCACCCCCCGGGGGACCAACATCCTGGAAATCAGCACTTATTCGCCGATTGGCGGTCGTTTCGGTTACTCATCATTCTTCGTCCCCCGCCTCCCTGAGCAGGAATACTTCCTCCACGGGCACCCCGAATATGCGGGCGATCTTCAGGGCCAGCACCGCCGAGGGGGCGAATACCCCGCGCTCGATGGTGTTGATGGTCTTGCGCGAGACTCCCACCCTGTCGGCCAACTCGGCCTGGGTCCAGTTCCGCTCGGCCCGCAGAATCTTGAGACGGTTGGCCAGTTCCGGGTGGCCCATGCTCAACCCCGATCCAGCCAGAGGAAGAACACGATGGGGGCGGTGACTCCCACCAGCAACAGGGTCAGCAGCAGCGCTTGGTCGGGGATGGTCACAAAGGGAGCCACCGCCACCCCGACCGCCACGCATATCAACAGCGCCACCCAACCCCGATAAACGGCCTGGTGCCTGAGCTGCCCAATTCGTTCGTCGTCCAGGCGTTCCCGCAGTTCGGGCCGGTTGCGGACCATGCGCTGAAAGCGGTTGTAACGCAGCATGAACCCCATCCAGAGCAAACCACCAACCATGCCCAGCACCACCAGTATGGACCGGAGGGTGTGCGACAGGGCCGCAGGGGCCAAATCATCGAGGATCTGTGGCACGAACCACAGCAGGATGGTGATTACCAGGGCGATCATCAACCGCCGACGGGATCTCTCCAGGGCTTCGACCTGGTCATTGAGAGAGGGACCTGAAGCTTGGGGGGCCATGACGACAACCTCCTGGGTGGCTTGTGTGGTAACCTATGGGTTACATAATGTCACCCTGAAGGGACTTTGTCAAGAGGGTTTTCTATGGACCGGGGGCGTGCTGTCGGGCGTTGAAAAATCTTCCCCGGGGGACCGATATGCCCGAATCCGGGGGGTATTTGGCAAATAGGAGCGGTTTTCAGAAGAGACGTCCCCCTTGGGGGGTCACGCCCCGCCCTTCAACTCTTCGAAAATTCCCGGCAGGTCTTCGGGCTTGACGCCCATCATCAACTCGCCGTCGGGATAGCGGATGGCCATGGGGCCCTGCTCGCAGCCGCCGATGCACCCGCTGGTGAAGACCCGGATCTTCCCTTCCAGTCCGGCGTCGCGGACCATCTGACGCAATTCCTCGCGCAATTCGGCGCCGCCGCGGTCGGCGCAGCAGGGTTTGGGGTGCCCATCGGGGCGCTTGTGAGTGCAGACGAAGATGGCCTGGGGAAAAGGGACGGGGAATTTCAGCATGGAGTTCTCCGGGTGGGTCATGGGTTCACGGGAATGTTATGCGGAACAAGATAACAAGAACGATCAACTCCGCATCTCGCCACAGCGCCGGGCGAGGACGGCGCGGGCGATGACGGCCTGTCCCAGGGCCACCGCGCCGTCGCCCGGCGGCAGATCCACTGGACGCAGTATCTCCAGGCCGGACGCCTCCAGGGCGCGCAACATGAGGGTCAGGAGGATCTCGTTCTGGAACACGCCGCCGCCCAGGACCACGGTCCGCAGACCCGCGGCATGTGCGACGGCCACGGTCGCGGCGCGCAGGCGGTCGCATAGGGTGCGGTGGAAACGGGCGCTGACTTCGGCGGCTTCTGCGCCGGTGGCCAGAGCCTCGGCGCAGGCCCGCACCAGGTCCGCAGCGGGAATGATGTCGCCGTCCAGGTCGGGCCCGTCCAGCGGAAAGGGCTCGGCGGCCGCGGCCTCGTCAGTTGTGGTCAGGGCCATGAACTCGATGGCGGCCTGGGCCTCGTAGGCGACTTCGTCCCAGCGCCCGGTCAGGGCGGCTGCGGCGTCGAACAGGCGGCCGCAGCTGCTGGTCAGCGGGCAGTTCACATCCTTGGCGATCATCTCCAGGATCTGCGCCACGGGCCGGCGCCCGGCAAACGGCAAGGTGGGCCAGGTAGCAGGATCGGGCCCGAACGATCGCTCCAGCCAGGCGACCGCCGTGCGCCAAGGCTGTCTGACGGCGGCGTCCCCGCCCGGCAACGGAATGGTCTCCAGGTGGGCGGCGCGCGTGAACCCTGCGGCATCACCCACGAGGATCTCCCCGCCCCAGATGGTACTGTCCGTGCCGTACCCGGTGCCGTCGAGGATCAGGCCCACGGCCGGTCCGGGGTGTCCGTGTTCGGCCAGGACCGCCGCCAGGTGGGCATGGTGGTGCTGGACGGGAATCAATTCCAGATTCGGATCCTCCGTGGGACGCCGGCGCGCCCACTGGGTGCTGAAGTAGCCCGGATGCATATCGTGAACTATGTAGCGCGGTTCGCATTCCAATACGCCGGTCAGCGTAGCGATGGTCTCGGCGAAGAACGCGTTGGTCTGCAGGTTCTCCAGATCGCCCACATGGGGGCTCAGGAAGGCGCGGTCCTCCTTCAACACGCAGATGGTGTTCTTCAGCTCGGGGCCGACCGCCAGCACCGCCGGACCCTCGCGGTTGATCCGCAGCAGCACGGGCACCGGGGCGTAGCCGCGGCTGCGGCGGAAGAACACCGGCTCGTTGTCACTGGGCAGGACCTGCAGCACCGAGTCGTCGGCCCGGCGCACGATGTCCCGGTCGTGCAGCAGCCAGCCGTCGGCGATGCCGCCGAGCCGCGTGCGGGCCTCGTCGTTGTCCAGGCAGATGGGTTCGCTGCCGGCGTTGCCGCTGGTCATCACCAGGGTGTGGACGCCGTGGTCGGCGAGGGCATCGAAGAGCAGGTGATGCAGGGGCGTGTATGGCAGCATGACGCCCAGCCGCCGGTGGCCCGCGGCCACCGCTTCGGCCACGGGGGCGCCGGCAAGCCGTTCCAACAGCACGATGGGGGCCTGGGGCGACTGCAGGACAGCCTCTTCCGCTACACTGACCGTGCATAACATGCGGCATGTGGATATCGAGTTCGTCATAACAGCCAGCGGCTTGGCTTCGCGCCGCTTGCGCTCCCGCAGGCGGACCACGGCGGCCTGGTCGTCCGCCCGCACCGCCAGGTGGAATCCCCCGAGACCCTTGATCGCCAGGATGTTGCCGCCGGCCAGCAGGGCGGCGGCAGCGGCCAGGGGCTCGCCGTTCACGGTACCGTTCACGGCGCCGTCCCCATCCTCCAGCCACAGCTTCGGCCCGCATACCGGGCAGGCGTTGGGCTGGGCGTGGAAACGCCGGTCGCGGGGGTCTGCGTACTCGCGCCGGCAGTCGGGGCACATCTCGAAACGCGCCATGGAGGTGTACGGCCGGTCGTAGGGGATGCGCTGGATGATGGTCCAGCGCGGTCCGCAGTTGGTGCAGTTGGTGAAGGGATAGCCATGGCGGCGGTCGCCGGGGTCGCGGATCTCGCGCAGGCAGTCGGCGCAGGTTGCCACATCGGGGGGGATCAGGGTGCTGGTGCCCGCGGTGTTCACCGAGGGTGTTATCAAGAACTCGGTAGCGGGCCCGGGGGCGATCTCGGCCGCATCCACCGAGACGATGCGGGACAGCGGCGGGGCCTCACTGCGCAGGCGCGCGGCGAAGCGGTCCAGCTCGGCCGCCGGCCCCTGGATTTCGATGACCACGCCCTCGCTGGTGTTGGTCACGAAACCGGTCAGGCCGAGGGACTCGGCCAGGTTGAAGACGAAGGGGCGGAAACCCACCCCCTGTACGATGCCGTTGACCAGGAGTCTGCGCCGCACATCGGCCATGGGCACGGGGTCAGGTTCCGCACCGGTCGCGCAGCCACGCGATCCACGCGTCCAGGCCCTCGCCCGTGGTGGCCGAGACCTGCAGGAATTCCAGCCGGGGATTCACGCGACGCGCGGCGTCCACGCAAGCGTCCACGTCGAAATCCACATACGGCAACAGGTCGATCTTGTTGATCAGGCACAGCGCCGACTCGGCGAACATGTTGGGGTACTTCAAAGGCTTATCGGCGCCTTCGGTGACGCTGATGATCACGACCTTGGCCGCCTCGCCCAGGTCGAACAGGGCGGGGCAGACGAGGTTGCCTACGTTCTCGATCATCACCAGGGATCCGTCCGGCGGATCCAACTCGTCGCAGGCCCTACGGATCATCTGCGCATCCAGGTGGCAGCCGTTGCCGGTGTTGACCTGCATCACCGCGGCGCCGGTGGCGGCGATGCGGTCGGCGTCGTTCATGGTCTGCTGGTCGCCCTCGACAACGGCCACGGGCGGCCGGCCCTCCAGCATGGCGATGGTCTTTTCCAGCAGGGTGGTCTTGCCCGAGCCGGGGGAGGATACCAGGTTCAGCGCGGTGATCCGCTTGGCCTCGAACCAGCCGCGATTGCGTTCGGCCAGCAGGTTGTTCTGCAGCAGCACATCCTGCTCCACGGCGAGGGTCCGCGAACCGGTCCCGTGGTCATGGTCGTGCGGATGCTCATGGCCGTGCGCGTGCTCATGGTCGTGGTGGTGGCCATGCGCGTGATCGTGGTGATGATGCGCGTGATCGTGCCCGTGATCATGACAATGGGAATGGTCATGAGCGTGGTGATGGTGATGATGCTCCTCGCCCGGTTTGCGGAAGGTCACCGCGTCGGCGGGCTGGTTGCAGCCGCAGGTATCACACATATCGCGTCGTCCTCCTGTTTCGGCCCAGTCTACAGACCCAGGAACTGGATGGCCAGCCCGCTGGCGCAGATGGCGAAGCCGGCCAGGGCGTGGGTGTAGCGTTCCATGCGGGCGGCCGGCAGCAGGCGGAAGCCGCGGTCGGCCAGAAAGACCATGGCCACCATGGTGGAGATGGTCACGGCCGAGAAGATCGCCGTCACCAGGATCAGGCCGGCGACGTTGTGGCGGGCGGCCGGATACATCAGGATGGGAATGAGCGGTTCGCAGGGCCCCAGCACGAAGATGATGAACAGCACCCACGGCGTGAGGGTCTTGCCCTCCCGGGCGTGCACGTGTCCGTGATCATGGTGGTGGGTATGCGTGTGCTCGTGCACCGTCCCGTCAGCGTGGGTGTGCAGATGGGTGTGGGGTTTGTTCTTCCACGCCCGGCGCAGGCCCCAGACCATGTACAACAGTCCGAAGGAAATCAGCAACCAGGCGGCGATGTTCCCGCGCACGCCCTCGATGATCTCCAGCTTGCCGACCGCCACGCCCAGACCGATGCCGGCCAGACCCAGCACAACCGAGCTCATCACGTGGCCCACGCCGCACAGCGCGGTGATGCCAAGGGCCTTGCCCAGCGGCCACTTGCGCGCCTTGCTCAGCACGATGAAGGGGAGGTAGTGATCCGGCCCGGTGATCGTGTGCAGGAAGCCGATACTGGCTGCGGTGACGGCCAGGATGCCAACGGATGTATCCATTTGTCTCCTCCGGATTCAGGCTTGACAAAAAAATAACAAATATTTCGGGTTTATCCAGATTTTTTCGCGGACCGGGAAAAGGCCGTGGAGGGGAGGTATGAATTTCCTTGCTGGACGGTTTCTCACGTGACGCAGTTTGTGGATCGGTAAATCAATTTCTGACATAATTATTCAATCAAGTGCAAGTTTGTCAATCATCGGGCTGAAGGTGGGGGTAACGAAAATTCAGACAAGGATGATGCGGCGGTGGCCGGTCAGCAGGGGGTGCTCCCAGGTCCACAGGCGGTAGCCGAGGCCGTCGTCGCGGGTCCAGGCGCCGGTGATTTCGCCGCCGCCGGCGGGGGGATTGTCCACGGCCACCGGTTCGGCCGAGGCTGTCAGGGCGTCGAAGGCCCGGGCGAAGTCGCCCTTGCCCTGCTTGCGCAGGATGTGCAGCAGGAAGGTGACCACGCCGGCGCTGACCAGGTCCTGCCCCTGGTTGATCAGCACGGTGACCAGGCGGTCGGTATCGGCGGCCACGTCGGCGTTGAGCCGGTCCCCGATGATCAGGGAGTGGGCCGGATCTCCGCCGAGCTGGCCCAGGATCGCACCATGGGGTTTGCCGAGGGGCTGGCCCAGGTCCCCGAAGACATCCTCGAGATATTCCAGCAATTCAAAATTTCGCAGCGTGGTGCGGGCGTCGGCGGTGTGGTCGCCCGTGGTGACGACCTGGCGGTATTCCCGGTTCAGGTCCGGCAGGAAATTCTCCGCCTCTGGCAGGGCCCGCGGACTACCGGTCAACGGGTCGATGGCCACCAGGGTGCCGGCCATGTCCCACATCAGCACGCTCGTGGCGCGGTCGATGGAGTCCAGGGCTGGGGGAATCGGGTTCATGCTGGTGAGCCATTCCGGTAGCGGACCACAGGCGATGTAACCGCGATAGAATAGGAGATTTCCCCTGTTTTTCCAGGGGAATTATCATGCGGGCCAGCGGTGCGACGCTCCGCAAAGTATGGGTTCGACACCGAGAAAAATAAATTCGGACAAAATCACACCAATATGATATGGTCCCACGTCTTTCCGAAATCAAGACCCAAGTCCGGGGGATCCACTCATGAACACTCGTTGCGCACACCGTATTTCTGCCCCGGGAAGGATCCGGGCCGCCGGGGACAGGCGCAACGCGCAGTCCCCCTCCACGCTCCTGACCCTTGCGGTCTTCCTGGCCACCGCGGCCGCCCTGGCCCTCTTCGCGCCCGGCTCCGCCCTGGCTGTTGATCCCTATGTGGATGACGGTTTAAGCGCGGCCACGCCCCGTCCCGATCCCGACCTGGTCGTCGTGCGGGAGAAGTTCTACGGCGCCGCCGGCGTGGACCTGAGCGCCTACGGCATCGGCGGGGGGCCGCACACCTATGTCCAGTCCCTGTACTTCCGGTTGTTTGTGGACGGGGATCTTCCGACCAAGGACTCCGTGGCCGCCCTGGTCGTCCTGCCTCCCTCGGTCACCATCCTGGGCGTGATCACCGATGGTGCGGATCTCGGGGGATCCGGAAATGACGGTGTGTTCACCGCCACCGACGCGGTGTTCGGGGTGGGCGCCGACCCGGATCTCTATTCCACAACCTCGCGGGGTTTCGATGACGGGGCCGGGGCCTCCACCGAGTATGTGGGGATCATCGATGACAACTCGATGGCCTTTTCCCTGAATGTTTCCTTCGGGGTGGATGATTTCCGGCTCATCATCGACTACGGCGACTCCTTTCCCGCCGATCTGAGCTTCGATGTGTTGGGAGTGGAGGTGACGCCCCCCCAGGGTTCCGAACCTTTGAGCGGGATCCTGGTCGGCAACGCGGGCCAGCCGGTGGTTTTTGGCAGCGGGGACTACGGGGAGGATCCCAGCCTGCGGGACATTCCCTTGACGAGCACCGCCCCGGCCACCTCGGGCGCCATCCTGCCCTTCAATCCCCAGGTCAGCCTCTTCATCGCCCGCGATCCTTCCGGGGACACCTACATCGACAGCTACGATACTGCCCTGAATGTGCCCCTGCCGGGCCAGTTCCTGCTCGGAACCAATGTGAGCAATCCCCGCGGCATCACCGAGCACACAAGCGGCCTGGTGTATGTCGTCGGCCAGATGGGTGGATTCGCGGCCATCGACCCGGTTCTGCACACCGTGGAATCGGTCTTGATGAAAGACCTTGCCGGCGATGTGGTCGATGTGACCAACCTGCCCGGCCACGCGAACCTGTACGGCCTGCGCAACGCCGCGGAGGATTCCATCGATGTGATCGACCCCGCAGTGCCCAGGGTGATCACCAGTTTCCCCATTCCCGGGATTACCAACCCGCAGGCCATCTGTGACGGTACCGACGGCCGACTGTACATCCTGAACCGCAACGGCAAGCTGGCCTGGATCGATCCCGACGGTGCCAACCCCGGGTTGCTGGACCTGGCGCCGCCGACGGGCAACTACAAGGGCATGACCAGCCGCACGGGCACCAGCCTGCTCTACCTGCTGCGCAACACTTCCGCCGAGAGCGCCATCGATGTCTTCGACCTGAACACCATGCAGGTCAGCTTCGACCTGGCCATCCTGCCCACGCCCACCGCGCCCGCTTCGATCACCGACGGTCCCAACGACCTGCTCTATGCCATCGGGACCGGCACCTTCGGCCCGGCCGGCTTCGCCGTCGTGGATCCGGTGTCCGGCGCGGTGGTGTATTCCAACGAGATCATGGATTTCCCCGGCGTGAACCGCTCGCTCACGGCCTTGTTGCCGCAGCCGTCGGCCGTCGGGGATCGGGGCGGGCCGCCATCCCCGGCCGAACTGCGGCACCTGGCCTGGCCCAACCCCTTCAATCCGCGGGTGGAGATCAAATACGAATTGCCGCGGGCCGGACAGACCATGGTCCGCGTCCTGGATGTGCGGGGACGCCTGCTGCGCACGCTGCATCAGGGCTGGGAACCCGCGGGCTGGAACACCCAGCGCTGGGACGGGCTCGACGACGCCGGGCGGCCGCTGCCCTCGGGCGCCTACTTCTACCGCATCACCGCCGCGGGGACCGAGGCTGGGGGGAAGATCGTGCTCGTGCGTTGAGCGGGGTGAAGCGGTCCCGGTACTGACTCGGGTATGCGGGAATACCTCCAGGCAATCCCAAACGCAGGTTGTGAGCGTATGAACGGGATGGTACGCTGGCATGGCGCACACCGGCAGGCGCCGGGTCTCGGCTTGTCAGGTCTCAACCCGGATGATTGAATTGCCAGGCGAACCCGCAGGGCGATAACATGAATTATCCGGGTAAACCATGGGGGAGGTTTCCAACAATGGTAACCAAGTTACAGTTTTTCCGGGCCGTGGGCATAGTCCTGTGCGGGAGCCTGATCGTCGGTCTGGCTCTCTTGCCATGCCTCGACCAGGCCCGGGCCGGGGATCTCGAGGACCTGCTGCAGCAGGTGGGCGAGGAATACGCCGTGGGCTACTCGTCGCCGTTCCTGTACGCCTTCGGTCCGGCCATGAACAGCGGCCTGTACCAGACCGCCGACATTCCCCTGTCCCGGTTGACCATCAGCATCGGGGTCAAGGGCATGGCCGCCCAGATCGATGACGGTGACCAGACCTTCCAGCGCGTACTGGAGGGTGTGGACCTGGGCGCCTTCGATCCGGCCTTCGCCGGGCAGACCGGCACCGTGGTCATGAGCGGTCCCACGCTTTTCGGTGACGAGAAAACCGAGGGGACCATCACCGGTTACGTCAACGGCCTGGCGGTTTTCGAGGAGACCACCATTCCCGGCCTGGTGGACACGAAGTTCGTGCCCATGGCCGCCCCCGAGGTTTCGGTGGGCGGGATCGCGGGCCTGCGGGCCATCGTACGCTGGCTGCCGGAGATCGACCTGGGCGATTACGGCAAGTTCAAGTACAGCGGTTTCGGCGGTCAATGGAACACCGGCCAGGTGCTGAAGAACCTGCCCTTCGACGCCATGGTGGGCTTCAGCACCCAGAAGCTGGAGATCACCGGCCTGCTGGAGGTCAACGCCACGTCCTACTACGCCGCGGTCAGCCGTGGGTTCTCCCTGTTGACCCTCTACGCCGGGGGAGCCATCGAGGATTCGGACATGTCCGTGACCTACGTCTACAACGATACCGGGGAATCCATCACCTTCAGCAGGGACGGCGTGCAGGACAGCCGCCTGACCCTGGGCGCGACGCTCAACCTGGGTTTGAAGATCAACGCCGAGGTCGCCAAGGGGAAGATGACCACCTTCGCCGGAGGCGTGGCCTTCGGCTTCTAGAAAGGATGCCGCCATGAAACGCGTACTGATTCCGGCGGCCCTGCTGGGCCTGCTGTTGATCCTGACAGGCTGCGGCAGCGACAGCCTGGCCCCCCACGACGCCATCCCCGAATTGACCGCGGACGCCTCGGCCCAACAGGCCGGCCTGGTGGCCTACGCCGTGGCCACGGTGGGCCCTTTGGCGGTGACCTATGGGAACAAGTCGGAGATCTACACTTTCCCCCCGGGCGACATC
>JALUJS010000338.1 GCA_027056825.1 Candidatus Krumholzibacteriia bacterium
TTCGACCTGGCCGACCCCAAGACCTCGGTCTCCATGACCATCAACGGGCCGGCCCCCATGATGCTGGCCTTCTTCATGAACGCGGCCATCGACCAGGGCTGCGAGAAATACATCCGGGCGCAGGGGATGGAGGCTGAAGTCGCCGCGAAGATCGAGGCCATCTACAAGGATCTGGACGTGCCGCGTCCGTGCTACCAGGGCGACCTGCCCGAGGGGAACGACGGCCTGGGCCTGATGCTCCTGGGCGTCAGCGGCGACCAGGTCCTGCCCCGCGAGGTCTACGTGAAGATCAAGGCCGAGACCATGAGCGCGGTGCGCGGGACCGTGCAGGCGGACATCCTCAAGGAGGACCAGGCGCAGAACACCTGCATCTTCTCCACCGAGTTCTCCCTGCGCATGATGGGGGACATCCAGCAGTACTTCATCGACCACGACATCCGCAACTTCTACTCGGTGTCCATCAGCGGCTACCACATCGCCGAGGCCGGGGCCAATCCCATCACCCAGCTCGCCCTGACGCTGGCCAACGGGTTCACCTACGTCGAGTACTACCTGTCGCGCGGCATGCCCATCGACAGCTTCGCGCCCAACCTGTCGTTCTTCTTCAGCAACGGCATGGATCCGGAGTACTCGGTCATGGGCCGCGTCGCCCGGCGCATCTGGGCCAAGGCCATGCGGAACCTGTACGGGGGCAACGCGCGCAGCCAGAAGCTGAAGTACCACATCCAGACCAGCGGCCGCAGCCTGCACGCCCAGGAGATCGCCTTCAACGACATCCGCACCACCCTGCAGGCCCTGTACGCCATCTACGACAACTGCAACAGCCTGCACACCAACGCCTACGACGAGGCCATCACCACCCCCACGGAGGAGTCCGTGCGGCGGGCCATGGCCATCCAGCTGATCATCAACAAGGAGCTGGGACTGGCGAAGAACGAGAACCCCCTGCAGGGCTCGTTCATCATCGAGGAGCTGACCGACCTGGTGGAGGAGGCCGTGCTGCAGGAGTTCCTGTCGCTGAGCGAGCGCGGCGGCGTCCTCGGCGCCATGGAACGCATGTACCAGCGCACCAAGATCCAGGAGGAGTCCATGCTCTACGAGCGGCGCAAGCACACCGGCGAGTTGCCCATCGTCGGGGTGAACACCTACCTGGACCCCAAGGGCTCGCCGACCATCATCCCGGACGAGGTGATCCGCAGCACCACCGCGGAGAAGGAGTACGCCATCGCGAGCCTGGAGGCCTTCAAGGCGCGCAACACCGGCTGCGCGCCGGCCGCCCTGGAGGCGTTGCAGAAGGCGGCCGTGGAGCACGCCAACACCTTCGCGGCCATGATGGAGGCGGCCAAGTGCTGCACGCTGGGGCAGATCTCCGGCGCGTTGTACGGGGTGGGGGGGCAGTACCGGCGGAACATGTGATCTGTGCCCGCTTCAGCGGGCCAGCACGAGCTTGCGCGCCTCGCTGTAGGATCCGGCACGCAGGCCCGCGATGTACATCCCCGAGGGAACAGCCATCCCTGCCTTGTCCCTGCCGTCCCAGACCACAGACTGGCGCCCCGGGCCCTTCATCCCGTCGATGAGCACGGCGATTTCCCGGCCCCGGACATCGAAGACCGCCAGGCGGCACGAGGCCGCGCGGTCCAGCTCGAAGCTGATCTCGGTGCGTGGGTTGAAGGGGTTGGGGTAGGCGGTGAGTCCGGGGGTTCCCATGGCCGGTACGCCGGAAACGTAGGTCGTGTCGGCGCGCACGATCACGGTCACGTCGGTGTTCGCGGGCAAGGGGAACTCCACGTAGCAGACCGCCGGATCGCCCGTGTCGTCCACCTGGGTCAGGACGCCCCCGAAGGCCTCGTAGGCTGCACCGCCGGGCATGTTCACGCGCAGCAGGGCGTGCCCGAAGGATTCACCGTAGCCGTTGTGCACCACGGCCGTGACTTCCACGGCGTTCCCGTCGTTGTCCGGTGTCCAGGTCACCCCGAGGGTGTTCTCGTCCTGGGCGGACAGGGTGCCGGTGGGCTCGATGTTCGAGCCGTTGAAGCGTACCAGCCGGAAGGGCCGGTTCTGGCCGCCGGCGTTGTCGGTGGAGATGTCCATGGGATAGGTGTAGTCGTCCACGTCCGAGTGGATATGGCCGGACAGGGACAGGTCCACGCCGAGGCTGCCCAGGTCCAGTTGGCTCTGGAAATCGCGATGGTGGAAAATCACATGTCGGGCCGCAGCGGCCGAAGCAGCCAGATCCTGGGCCAGCCAGGCGAGTTGGTAGTCCGTGAAGCTGTCGCTGCCGTATATCTCGTACTTCCAACCGTCATAGTTGTTGTAGGCCTCCAGGCCCGTGAAGTGGATGGGGCCGTAGTCGAAGCTGTAGTTCTGGGTGTGGGCCGGGGCTCCGGCCGGCGGGTTGTCCAACCGTTTCCAGCCGAAGAACTTCCACCAGTCGCGCCTGGCGGTGCCGTCGCTGGGCGGGGTGTCGGTCCAGCCGCCGATGTCGTGGTTGCCGGAGGTCAGGTACACCGGTACCGCGAACTCGTTCAGATGCATCACCGCGCGGCTGTAGTAGCGGGCGCCCAGGTAGTCCTCCAGTTCGCCCTCGTTGACCAGGTCGCCGGTCAGCAGCACGAACTCCGGATTGATGATGTTCACGTCCTGCGTGATGACCCGCAGGTTCACCGAGGTGGTCGAGTCGGTCAGGGCGCCGGCCTGATCGTAATATAGGTAGGTGGGCAGGTGGGTGTCGGTGATGTGGATGATCTCGAAGGTGTCCCGGAAGGCGGGGATGACCTTCACGGCGTGGTTAGTCGTATCGTCGATCCCGCCGTCGGCGGTCACGCGCAGGTCGTACAGGTCGAAGACGGGCACCGTGGGGGTGGCGCAGGACAAGGTCCACCACAGGGTGTCGGGATCGTAGACGGCGTCGGTGATGGTCAGGGGGATGTCCAGCCCGCCGCGCACCAAAGAAGCGGTCCAGCCCGTGGTCGCCGGGTCGGCCTCGCAGCTTATGGGCAGCGGATCGCCCGGCCGCACGATGGCCGGGATGTTCAGCAACGGCTTCTGGATCACGGTCAGGGTGTCGGCGACGCTGTAGCCGGTCTGGGCCATGCCAGGGG
>JALUJS010000339.1 GCA_027056825.1 Candidatus Krumholzibacteriia bacterium
TCGGTGGATCGCCAGACGCCCTGGGCGCCCACGGCGAACACCACGTCCGGCCGCGCGTTGCTCTGGCCGATCTTGGTGATGAAGGGCGCGGCGCCGCTGCCGGTGTCGCTCAGGCCGCTGGTGGCGTCGGACCAGGTCATGCCGCCATCCAGCGAGCGCATCAGGCCGTTGTACTGGTAGCCGCCCATGATCTTCAGGGGATCGTCGAAATGCCAGTCGGTCTCGTAGCCGTCGCCGCCGATCTGGAAGGTCCAGTTGTCGGCGATGGTTGAATTCAGCGGCGACTGCCAGGTGCCGTTGTCCTGCATGCCTCCGATGTAGGCGCTGCCGCCCGGCCGCTTGTCCACGCCGTAGAACTGGGTGGTGATCATGCCGTTGATGGGCATGGTGAAGTTGCTCACGCCGGAGTCGGTCCGGGTCAGGCCGCCGTCGTTGGTGCCCAGCAGGAACCATCCACCGGCCTGGGGCTGGATGATCTGCAGGAAGTGATGATCCGGATGCGGGTACCAGTAGCTGGCCAGCGCCGTGCTGGTCCGGTACTGCGAACCGATGGAATTGAGCTGGATCTGGTACAACTCGGTGCCGCCGACGTAGACCAGGGTCGGGATGCTGGCGTCACAGATGATGGTGTTGTCGTACCAGCCCTGGGCGCCGAGCCAGTTGGGCTCGCTGCCGCCGCTCTCGAAGGTCTCGTTCCAGTTGACGCCACCGTCCCAGGAAACCCACAGCATGGAGTGGGCCGAACCCTCGCTGGCGGCGAAGAGGTAGTCGGAGTTGACCGGGGAGATGGCCATCTCGAAGCGGCCCGCGGTGTCGGTGATGCCGCTGCTGTAGGGAAGCCAGCTCAGGCCCGCGTCGAAGGACTTCATCACGCCCATGTTCTTGACGCAGGCGTACTGGATGTTGAAGTCCGTGGGATCGGCGATGATCTGTTGCACCTGGTTGTCGATGTCGTTGTATACCTCGGTCCAGGTCGCCCCGCCGTCGGTCGAGCGGAAGATGCTCGAGGTGGCGTTGATGCTCTGCTTGTAGGAACCGGTGGTCGTCGAGGCCAGGACCAGGTTCGGGTCGGTGGGCGAGACGATGATGCGGGAGACGTTGTTGAAGCGGGGATCGTCCACGGTGGAGGCGAGCTGCGTCCAGGTCAGGCCGCGGTCGGTGGACTTGATGATCCCGTTGCCGTTCATGGTGTCGATGTTGAAGAAGCTCTCGCCGGTGCCGGCGTAGATGATGTCGTGGTTGCTCGCGGCCATGGCCAGGGACTGGACGGCCAGGTTGGGCATGTCGTCGGTCAGCACCTGCCAGGTCGCGCCCCCGTCGGTGGTCTTCCACACGCCGCCGCCCACGCTGGCGATGAACCAGGTCAGGCCGGTGGGATCGTCGGGGTCGACAATGATCCCGCGTGCGCGGCCGGCCACGTTGCCGGGACCACGGGCCGTCCAGCTCAGCAGGGTCTTGTCGCTGACCGGACGCCGGGGCGTCTTCTTGAGTTCGCGGGTCAGGTAGCCCGCCTTGTATTCGGGCTCGGTGCGGTCGCTCGGAATCTTCATCTCGTAAAGGATCCGCGCGAACTCGTCGGGGAAGCCGGGCTGGGGCCGGCCTTCCTCGTAGGCGTCGAGGCGATCGATCTTCATCTGCAGCTTGAAAGCCCGGTCGGACCCGGGGGCGGCATGCAAAAGCTGGCGTTCCAAGGCGGCGCGCTCGGTGGCGAACCGTCCGGAAGCGGCGGTATGACCGGGTGCATCGGCGGGCTGCTCAACGGCTCCATGTCCGAAGAAGAGGAACATCCCGACCAAAAGAACGACCCCGGCCAGCGAGGACGAGAACAACTTACGATTCATGACGTTGACACCTTTATGGATGCGGGCGACAGGTTAGTGGGCGAACTCGAAGCCGACGGCTGCGCAACTCCCCCTTGACGGCAACGCGAATGGTTGCCGACTCCCCTCATGCCATGAGTTGGACCGGGGTCCGGCGAGACCTTCATGGTTTATATGATTATACCAGATTTGAGCTTTGATGACCAGTGTTTGCCAAGAGGTTTGCCAAGAGGGAGTTCACCAGGGGGGACCGTCAATCAGTGTCTCGGATCTTCCTGCGGTCCTTTTTGACCTGTGACCGCTTCCGCTTGGATTCCAGCCGCCGGCGGCGGGCCGCGGCGCTGGGGCGGGTCTTCTTGCGCACACGCGGGGGCACGAGGCCGGCCCGCACCAGGCCCGCCAGCCGCGCCAGCGCCTCCTCCCGGTTGCGGCGCTGGCTGCGGTGGGTGTCGCAACTGAGGATCAGATCGCCGTCCGTAGTGATCCGCGGTCCCAGGGCGCTCAATAACCGCCGGCGCTGGACCTCGGTCAACGCGGTGCTCGTGCGCACGTTCCACCGCACCTGGATCCTGGTGTCGGCCTTGTTGACATGCTGGCCGCCGGGCCCCGACGCCCGGCTGGCGGTGATCTCGATCTCCTCGGCCGGGATCTTCACCCGGCCGTTGATGTTCAGGTCGTCCATGGCTCGCGTCCCGATGGTTCCCGTTGCCGAGGTTTGCCGCCGCAGTGGTTTGCCGCACCCCTGCGGCCGGTGGTCAAATGTCTTACCATGTTCGACCATACTCATCGGCCGTTCGTTCTACAACTCCGCAACCGGAAGGATCGCCCGTGATCATCCGCAAACTCGAATCGGTGCCCGTCACTCCCGTGGACATGGAGGGTGTCAAGGGCATCACCAAGCAGCTCGTTCTGGGCAGCGCCGACGGCGTGCCTAACTTCTCGTTCCGGGTTTTCACCATCGAACCGGGCGGGCATTCTCCCCATCACACTCACGACCTCGAACACCTGAACTATGTCATCAGCGGCCGTGGCGCCCTGGTGGACGCCGAGGGCAATCTCAATCCCATCGAGGCCGGCGAATTCGCTTTCGTCGCCCCCGGCGACGTGCACCAGTTCCGCAACACGGGTGACGAGCCCTTCGTTTTCATCTGCGCAGTGCCCAGCGAGTACGAATGATCCCTGACGCCTGATGCCGGGAGATTGGCAGTGTTTCAACCCTGCCGGCTTCCCTTTCCCATGTTTTCCGTGCCTTGGGGGGAGGGTTTGGCCCCACCGCGGTTCCCCTGGTCGTTTCCCCGCCTGTTGGTCGGAAGGGATACCCCGTATCTGTGCGTGTGCCGGTGGCAGGCCGCACACAGGGTGATGAGGTTGGAGGCCGCGTTGCTCCCGCCCCGCGACCGCGGGGTGATGTGATGGACCTCCAGGAAGCGGGTGTTGGTGCAGCCGGGCGCCTGGCAACGGTGGCCGTCACGTGCCAGCACCCGGCGCCGGACCGCGGGTGGAATACTGTGGCGGTTGGGTCCGCGACGTGGATCATCGATGCGTGAGTCACACAGGATGCGTTCACCTTCGGCTCGGGCGAGAGGCAGCTCCCCGCGACTGGTGGGGACCGAAAACTGCCCGCAATCGGGGCATTGGCGCACGAAAACCTGGAAAGAGGTCCCCCGGGGGACCGCGCCTTCTGACGTCGCGCCACCGGGTGCCGCGCCCGCAGGCGCCGGGTCTCCAGGCGCCGCGCCCGCTGACGGGGCCGGTTTGTCGTCGGCCCGGGTATCCGCGCACTCGGCCAGCGCTTCGAGCCCCTGGAGGATGCGCTCGACGCTCGTTCCCTGATGACCGCCCTTGGCCAGCTTTTCATGCAGGGCCTCGTAGCGGGCGAATTGTTCGGGGGTCATCTCGAGGGTGATCCGCTGGGGTACCTCCGCGGCCAGCTTCTGTTCATCGGCGGGCGGGGGCAGCAGGGTCGGCTGGCCGGCGTCTTTGCGGGCGCAGGATCCCGCCATGCGCACCCGCTTGACCTTTTGTTCCAGCTTGCGCCGCGGCAGTTTTGCGGCGGCCCGGACCCACTCCTTCTCCGTGGCGGGCGTGGCCACCTTGAGGATCTCGCGGGCCTTGGTATAACCCAACTTGCCGTTGGCAAGGCTGCGCTTCACATGGGGCAGGTCCTCGAGGCGCCGGGCCATGCGCAGGAAGTCGCCGGTGCGGGTTTTGGAAAATCCCAGCTCCTGCTGGGCATAGAGGTGAATCGAGGCGTATCCGAGTTCGCGGTACAGGCTGCGGTCCAGAACCTCGGCGAACCACAGCACGGCGCAGTGACGGGCGCGGTCCATGGTGCGGACGGCCTGTTGGAGAGCTGCATTGACGGCGTGGGCGGGCTGGCCGGCCTGGAATTCCGGCAGAACGGTGGGTATGGGCATACTGATCCTCCTGGAGGCGGAAGATGACCGGGAGGATCGTGTGAGGAGAATGTAGCGAATAAAAGGCGAAAGCGCAAGAAAAAAATTTGGGTTTTTGCCGGTGCGGAGAAGGACCAGATTGCGGTGGTCATGGCCCCGGAAATCCTCCCCCGGGGGATCGAAACCACTGAAAACGGCCCCCAATCACCCGATTGGAGGCCGTTTTGCGATTGAACCAAGGACGAAATAAATCCGGTCAGGGCTCCACCGGCACCGGCGGTTCGGCGCCCAGGGCATCCTCGTCGCCCAGCACGTAATAACGGAACCACTGCAGCTCGCGGGTCTCGTAGTCCAGCATGTGGCTCGGCTTGTTGATGCCATGACCCTCGCCGGGATAGAGCACAAGGCGGCTGGGCACGCCGTTGAGCTGCAGGTAGTGGAACATCTCGATGGATTGCCGCGGGTCCACCGGTTCGTCCTCGGTTCCGTGCATGATCAGGGTGGGGGTGCTGATCTGGCCGGCACGGGAGGCGGGGCTGTGCTCCCACATGCGCTGCAGGTCCTCGTCCCACGGGCGGCGGTAGCTGTCGATGAGCAGCTGCGAGTTGTTCTGTCCCATGGCGGACACGAAATTCCAGATGCCGGCGATGGACACCGCGGCCTTGAACCGGTCGGTGCGGCTGACCACCACGTCGGTCATCAGCCCGCCGTAGCTGTAGCCGGTGAAGCCCAGGCGGTCCGGATCGATGGTGCCCCGCTCGACGAGAGCGTCCACGGCGGCCATGATGTCCAGGTAGTCGTCGGTGCCGAAGTTGCGGTACACCCCACGCAGGAATTCCTCGCCGTAGCCGGTCCCGCCGCGGGGATTGCAGATGAACACGGCGAAGCCTGCGTGGGCCAGCACCTGCCAGGGATAGCGGGTGGTCCAGGCGTTGCCGTAGCGGTAGTAGGGGCCGCCGTGCATTTCGATAATGGTCGGAAGATGGTCCGTCTCCCCGGCGTCCGGTGGCAGGAAGAGGAAGCCCTCCACGAAGCCTCCGTCGTGACCGGGCAGGCGCAGCAGGCGGGGGGACTCCAGGTTATATGGGGCCACGGTTCCGTTGGTGCTGTCGATCTCGCGCACCTTGCCGCCCAGCTTGCCGGCGTACAGGGTGCCCGGCTTGTCATAGGCGGATTCCACGTAGGCGAACGCGCCACCCGCCACGCTGAGGTTGAACAGGTTGCCGTCCAGGCGGGTGACCTGTTCCAGCCCGCCCTTGCGCGCATCGACACGCACCAGGTCGAGATGGGTTTCGTGGGCGGCGGGCAGATAGAGGTAGCGACCCTTGGGTCCCCACTGGGGGGCCTGTGACGGAGTGCTGCCCGTGCCGCCGAGGGTCCACTGGGTGTCGGGCGTCAGGTCGGTGACCTCGCCACTGTCCATGTCCCGCAGCATGACGTCCTTGAGGTTCAGGTAGGCGCGATAGTCGGCCTCGCGGTCCATGTAGTAGGCGAGTTTCTTCCCGTCGGGGGACCACGCGGCCAGGGAGCTGTGGCGGTCGGTCGGGGTGATGACCTCGGCCTCGCCGCCGGCTACGTCGATCAGGGCGATCTGCTGGTCCTCGTCGATGAGGCTGGAAAACCGCGGATTGAACGTCACCGCCAGGGCGGCGCCGTCCGGCGACCACGCGGCCTCGTACGGATGCCAGGGGGCGAAGGTCAGCTGGCGCGGCTCGGCGTCCTCGGCGGGACCGTTCTGCTCCACGGCCACCACGAACAGCTGCTGGTATTCCTCGGGCTTCTCGATGCGGTCGTACACCGTCCAGTCCACGCGGTCCTCATCCTGGCCGGCGGTGTTCTCGATGCGGTCCTTGCGATCCGGGGCGCCGGTGCGCTCGTCCGTGTCCTCGCTTGAGCCCGTATCCCCGATGGCGTCACCGTTCCCGTCACCGTTCCCGTCATCATCCGCGTCGTCGTCATCGTCCGCGGGCGTGGCCAGCACCGCCAGCATGGTCCCGTCGGGTGACCACCAGTAGGCGCCGACCCCGCCCTCGATATCGGTGACCGGCCGCGGCTCGGAACCGTCCAGCGGATTGATCCAAACCTGCATGTCGCCATCCACGGGCCGCAGGAAGCTCAACGCCCCGTCGGGCCGCCACGCCAGTCCGGCCACGCGGTCCTCGTCGGTGAAGGTCAACTGCCGCGTGCCGCCGGACTTGATTTCCCCCAGCCACAGGCGCGTCATCCGCTTGTCCTGTTCCAGGTCGCGCCGGCTCCAGGTGTAGGCGACTCGCGCACCGTCGGGGCTGACGGTCACCGAACCCAGGGTCGGGAGTTCGAGGAACTTCTCTAGGGTGAAAACGGCGGCCCCGGCTGCCGACGCCAGGACCAAGGGCGCCACCGACAGAGCGACAGAAAAAACCACGGCCGCGGCCACCTGCAGGACTATGATTCGGCGGGAGAGTTTCATGGGCGGGCCTCCGGAAAGGAATCTGAAGGGACATGTCACCCGCTCAAGATACCACTTGCCGGAGCGATTGAAAATTGCAGCGGGAAGGCAGGGCCGTGGACTGGAAACCGACAGGAAGTCGGTCAAGCAGCCGGACAAGAGACCGACAGGACGCCAGCCCGCCGGGAACGCAAAAGTGAGAAAAAATCGGGGTTCCTGAAAAAATGGAAGGACCAGTCAGGCATGCGACCTCGCCCTGATCGCACGGAATTCCGACCGGCCCTTCCCTGTTCGGCAACGCTGTAAAAACATTCAAGTCATTGCAGCCGAATGTGTTGCGTAATCGTTCGCCATGAAAAGGAACGTTGCCTGCCCTCCATCGCCCCACCAATTTCAAGGGACAATGGTACCCATAAAAGGTACGGGGGGTGGTTTTGGATGCACTTGCAGCAAAAAAAATCACTTGGGATGTAGGTCGTTGGCTTGGCTGTTTTAATGTGTTATCATTGAACAAGGTAATCGATTTTCGGAATATTTTTTCAAGCCAGGTGCATCCGGGAGAGGGTCTGTGACCTTTTACAAGCGGAACAAGGATCCCCATGAGCAGGGATCGACGGCCTCCAGGCCTACGGCCGCCGAACGGGCGGCGGGTTCCGCGGATGATCTGGAGATCGAAAAGAAATGGCTGCAGCTGGTCCGTATCGACCAGGAACAATTCGCCCTCTTTTTCGACAAGTATCACGACCGGATCTTCCGCTACATCTATCTGCGGCTGGGGGACCATGACCTCGCGGGGGAGCTCGCGGGCAAGGTCTTCATCATCGCCTGGAAGCGGATCGGACGTTTCACCTGGCAGGGCTATTCCTTCGGGGCATGGCTTTTCCAGATCGCGCGGGGTGTGGTTTCGGATGAGATCAGGCTTCGTCAGCGCCGACGGGAAAAGGAGTTCCAGCCGGAGATTTATGGCGGCCGGACCGGCGAAGACCACGAGGGCGAGCTGGATCCGGATGACCGCAGGGCCGTTCGCGCGTGCGTGAGGCGCCTGCCCCAGGTAAAGCAGGATGTCATCGTTCTGCACTACTGGATGGGTATGACGGTGGACCAGGTGGCGGTTGTGCTCAAGATGCCCCGCGGAACGGTGTCCAGCCACCTGCGCAGGGCGCGTCAACAGCTCCTGGGGCTGCTTGAAGAGGCCGGATTGTCCGACGGGACCATGCGCATGGTGCGCAGGCAGCAAATCCGGGATTCCGGACTGGAACGGGTGGAGCCGTCAGACAGGGGTCAAAGGAAGGGAAAACCGGAATGACCACCGATTTCGAAATACTATTGCGGGGATCCGCCCCCATGGTGCCGGATCCGGGAGATGTCCGGCGCCTGAACCGCAGGGATTTGCAAAGGGCCCTGGCCGTCCGCAGCCGGCGTCGCCGCCTGGGGATGCAGGCCGCGACGACCTGTACGGCGCTGCTCATGGTCGGCATGGTCTTCGTGGGTGATCTGGGCAGCGACAACTTCGCGGTCACCGCCGAACGCGCAACCGGAACCGCCGGCAGGAAGGCCGGCGTCGCCAAGATCGTGAGCCTCGGTGAACGCGGCCAGAAGGTTCCGCTGTTCGAGGGCTGGACCGAGGAGGACGCCGCCGAACTTGCCATGCAGGCCTACAACGACGAGGGCCGACTCATGGTCATCACCGGTTGGCGGGCCGCGAAAGTGGACGCCTGGTCCATGGGATTTTCCAGCGAGATCGGGGGGGAAGAGAGGATTCGTTCCCGTGACCCGGTGGATATGCCGTCCAGGGTCGACCGGGCATTCGTTGATTTCCTGGTCTCCCGCGGCGACAGCGTCGAACATAACCCCGTGGGAGTCCTGGGTCCCGCCACCCGCACCGAGACCCTCACCATCGAGGGCGTGACACGGACTTTCCGGGTGTGGGATTTCGAGGATCCGGACCTCGGTCCCGTCAGCTATTATCGCTGGGAAGCTGACCGTTGATATCGTAGTTGACCGAAAGCTGGATGGTCGCCGTTTCCCCCGCCACGATGGTGTTTTCGTTTTTCAGGGCCGGGGCCTTGCAGGAGCAGATGCAGGGCTCGGAGGGGTTCTCGACGTCCTCGACGCTTGTCTGGGTCTCCGGCAGGTCTTCCAGTCTGGTATACATCATCTTTCCTTTCGTCCGCATTCAATCCAAAAGGAATTCATCCAGGAACATACGGCATTCCTCCGGCCCTTGCAACAGGCTGGTCATCATACCCATGATTCCCTGGATCCGGTTTCTTTCCCGCCCGCACTCCCGCGGGGGTATGTCGGCGAGGCTTCGGACTCCGGCGCGCGCCAGATGGGCGTGACACATGCCGCATAGCCGCACGGCCCAGCAGTCGCCGCAGCGCTCTTCGCAACCGCGCCGGAACCCGTTCTCATGGTCCTGCACCTTGGCGGGCCGGATCCCGGTTTCAATGTTCCCGAGGGAAAACGCCTCGCCCGTGCGTTCGCAGGGCTGAAGTCGCCCATCCACCCCCACGTGCAGCTTGCGGCGGCCCAGGGCGCAGGGTGATCCGGGCGAAATGACCGGACCCAGGCGGCGCCGGGAACGGCGGTGGAAGCGGACGAGGTCGGCGTCGAACAGGGCGCGGGAAACCGGACCGATCTCCGCGCGGCGGCCGGCGAGGGTCAAGTCGAGGTACCGTTGCCGCAGGGATTCCAACTGGCGGGAAGCCTCCCGGAAGTGGCGGTCCTGGTCCGGCCAGTCCTGGCCGGCCAAGTCGGCGAAATTAACGCGCAGCAGGGGATCGCGCCTGATGCCGAGATCCCGGAAGAGGGGAAAGCCCGCGAAATACTCCGCCACCGCCGCCAGGTCGAAAGGAGGCGCCAGGGTCACGACGAAGACCAGGCGGGAGGCAAGGGACGCATCGGCGGCCAGCAGGGCGTGCAAGCCGGCCATGATGGCCGCATGGCTGGGGCGGCCGTTGGCTCCCCGGCGATGGCGATCATGGATTTCAGGCGGTCCGTCCAGGCTGACCTGCAGATGCAGCGCCTCCTGCAGGATCAGGTCGGCGGCCCGGCGGTCCAGCAGCAC
>JALUJS010000340.1 GCA_027056825.1 Candidatus Krumholzibacteriia bacterium
GGGGCTGGTCGGGTTCTTCACCCGCAACCTGGCGATCGCCTTGGCCGCCGGTTGGCTGCTTCAGGTGTTGTTGAACCGTTTCCCATATGGTTTCCTGAAAGCCTGACCCCCGTCCGGGAGACGCCGTGAAAGCCTTCCTGTTGAGCCTGTTCCTGGTCGCCTGCGCGGCCTGCGCCCTGGGTGCGGAGACCCCCGCGGCCGCGGACCGGCCCGAGAAGTTCGACCAGTTCCTGATGCTGTCCCAGCCCTACATCACGAACATCTCCGCCTACAACCCCATCTTCTTCCTGTTCGGCGCCGACCTGGCCGACAGCAAGTTCCAGATCAGCCTGAAGTACCGGCTGTTCGAACCGGACGAAGGTCATCACCACTGGCTGGACGGGGTCAACTTCGGCTATACCCAGACCTCGTTCTGGGATCTGCGGGACCGCTCGCTGCCCTTCAAGGACACCAGCTACAAACCCGAGTTGTTCTACCACACGGTGAACCTGGCGAGCCGCCACGCCGGATGGGCGGACGGCTTCTTCCTCAAGGGCGGGTTCCGTCACGAGTCCAACGGCCGGGGAGGTCCCGAATCCCGCAGCACCAACATGGCCTATGTGCGGGCCTACTTCATGTTCTTCAATCCGGAAAAAGGCTACGGTCTGAGGATCTCGCCCGTGCTCAGGACCTATATCGCCAACGACGACAACACCAACGCCGATCTGCCTGATTACCGCGGTTATTTCGGCCTGCACCTGAAGGCGGGCTGGGCCGAGGGCCTGATCCTGGCCACTGATATGCGGTGGGCGGCCCGGGGCGGTTCCTACACCTTCGATGCGACCTTCCCGGTGCGCACGAGCTATATGCGGGTCTACTTCCACGCCGAGTACGCCAGCGTCCTTGCCGAGAGCCTGATCAGTTACAAGGAGCGGACGCGCGCCCTGCGCCTGGGCTTCAGCTTCGTGCGCTAAACCAGCGCCTGGTCATGCCCGCGGTCGGTTTCTGTCTGCAGGATGGTGTGGTTGAAGCCGAAGTCCCTTTTCAGGATCCCTTCCAGTTCCTCCAGCATCCGCGAGGCCTGCGCCAGGGGCATGTCCTGGAGCACGACATGGCCTTCGAAATGGCGGTCATGCTCGTCGATCTGCCACATATGGACATGGTGCAGGTTGATGACCCCGGGCATGGCTTCCAGGGCGGCCTTGATGGCGGTGGCGTCGACCCCGGCGGGGGTCTTGAGCATCAGGATCCCCGAGGCCTCCCAGACGATCAGGACGCTCTCACGCAGGATGTAGAGGGAGATCAGGATGGTGATCGCCGGATCGATCCAGGCCACATGCAGCACCATGATGCCGATGCCGCCCAGGATCACGCCCGCGCTGGAAACAGCGTCGGACAGCAGGTGCAGATAGCTGGACCGGATGTTCATGTTTTCGTCGGCGCCCTTCTTCAGCAGCAGGGTGCCTGCGATGTTGGCGACCAGGCCGAGGCCCGCGATCAGGACCATCAGGTTGCCTGAGATGGCTTCGGGGTGGGCGAACCGCTCGACGGCCTTGACGATCATGACCAGGGCGACGGCCCCGAGCACCGAGGAATTGGTCACCGCCGCCAGGATCTGGGCCCGCTTCCAGCCGAAGGTGAAGCTCGGACTCTTGGGCCTGCGGGCCAGGCGGATGGCCACGTAGCTGACCACCAGGGAGAGCACGTCGCTCAGGTTGTGCAGGGCGTCGGTGACCAAGGCCAGGCTGCCGGCCACGATCCCGCCGATGAATTCCGCGGCGGCTATGAAAAGATTCAGGGCGATGGTCCAGCCCAGGCGGGATCCCGACAAGGGGTCATGGTGGTGATGATGGGACATGGGAGGCTCCGCCGAAAAGGGGTGGCCGCCGCCCGGAGGCGGCGGCCGGCATCAGGGCGATCAGGAACCGTAAGGGGTGCAATCCACGCAGTAGGGTTTGCCCTCGGCGTAGTGGGCATAGTTCTCGGCCACGGTGGCGCCGCAGCCGGTGCAGGTCACGCGCTCGAAGCACGGCTTGACCTTGGGCAACTCGATGTCGAACGGGCCTTCGATGATGAACATGTCCTCGAACTTCATGCCGAAGGGCCGCTTGACCGCCGGGTCGCCCACCTCGGCGGGGATGTCGGTGGGGTTGACGCCCTTGATGCGGTACTCGGTGATGAAGGGGGCGGCGAATGCCTTGTCCAGCACCTCGTTGCGGATCCTCACCTTCACGGCGCGGCCGGTGGGCTTGTGGATCAGCTTGAAGGCCCACTTGCCCTTGGGATCCTTGCGCATGACGCCTTTGCCGAAGGTGGCGCCGGTGGCGAACTGCACGCCGTCGGCGAAGCAGCCCGCCGCATGGGCGTTGCCGATCTCCATGACGGCCATGGTGTCCATGTTGCGTTCGCGTTCGATGCCCAGGGCCTCGAGGGCCGCCATCCCGGCGGCAAAGCCCATGGGCATGCCGCCGCAGGCGTGCCCGTGGATGTTCAGGGCGGAGTAGAAGATCTCCTTCTGGTCCCGATCCAGGACCTCGATGGAATCGGCCAGTTGCCGATGATGATCAAACATGACGGCCTCCTTCATTGTCATCACCCGTGGCCGCTTTCCAGCCGGCGGGCGCTTTCGACGACCGGTTGCTCCAGTTGGTGCAACACTTCGTTGGCGCAGGTGAAAAAGTTCAGCACGCAGGGCATGGCCAGGCGGTAGACCACGGTCTTGCCTTCCCGCCGGGAGTCCACGATGCCCGCGTTCTTCATCAGGCTCAGGTGGCGGGACACGGTGGAGGGATCCAGGCCCACGAGGTCCGTCAGCTCTCCCACCGTCAGGTCCCCCTGGCCCAGGTGATGGACCATCTGCAGGCGGGATTCCTGGGCCAGCGCCTTGAGGATGACCGCCTGCCGGGTGAAATCGTTCATGTTTCCGTTTGACTTCATGGGAAGAATATATGTACTTTTGGCCAAAAGTGCAAAAGAAAAATCGGGGGTTCCCCGGGAAAGTCGAGACAACCATGGTCTACCTGTTGATAGGACTCGTTTTCCTGCTGGCGGGGCTTTTCTCCATGCTGGGTCTGGGCGGGAGCCTGCTGTACGTGCCCCTGTTCAAGTGGTTC
>JALUJS010000341.1 GCA_027056825.1 Candidatus Krumholzibacteriia bacterium
CGTCCGCCGCCGGCCAGGCTGCTCTGCTTGCGGCCGCTGACGGCGGTGATCTCGAAGGTCGTGCGCCCGTAGTAGTCCAGTCCCCGCACCAGGGAGGGATCCTGGCGGTATGGCACGTCCAGGTCCTCCAGGGTGGCGCACACCGTCTCGTGGTGGGCCCGGCAGTCGTCACACAGCGCCTCGGTGATGGGCCGGAAGCCGGACAGCAGTTCCTGCACGCCGTCGTCCTTGGCGTCGAACAGGCGCAGGGGGTTGGCCTCGATGCGGCCCTGGAAGGCCGCGGGGATCCGGTCCAGGTGCGCCAGGAGGAACTCACGCAGGTCCGCGACGTAGGCGGGCTTACAGGCAGCACAGCCGATGGAGTTGACCAGGACCGTCAGGCCCTGGGCGTCCACCGCCTCGAACAGGGCCATGGCGGTCTGGATAACCTCGGCGTCCAGCACCGGGCTGGGCGAGCCGATGGCCTCGACCCCCAGCTGGTGGAACTGCCGGTAACGGCCGGCCTGGGGGCGGTCATGACGGAACATGGGGCCCATGTAGTAGAACTTCAGGGTCCCCGGCTGGCGCATCAACCCGTTCTCGAGATAGGCCCGCACCACCGAGGCGGTCATCTCCGGCCGCAGGCACAGCTGCTCCCCGCCCCGCGACTCGAAGCGGTACATCTCCTTCTCGACGATGTCCGTCCCGTCGCCCACCGAGCGCGTGAACAGCCCGGCCGGTTCGATGATGGGCGTGCGGATCTCCCCGTAGCCGTAACGGGCCATGACCTCGCGCCAGCGATCCTCGCACCAGTGCCAGCGCTCGATCTCCTCGAGCATGATGTCCCGCGTGCCCTTCAGTCGGCGGTATTTCAGATCCATGATCGCCCCTTGCAAAGTGAATCGGGCCCGCGCCCACGGCGGGCCACCCGGTCCGGCCCGACAATATCATTCATGGCGCCTGCGGTGGCCAATGGACCGGAAAATTCCTTTGCACCAGGTCCAGGTCCGGTTCCAGGAGCAGATTGAACCCCGCCAGGTTCAGGCAACCCAAGCCGAGGGTCAGGCGCAGCGCCGAAGGTTCCTGTTCGTCATCGCCGCGGCCCAGGCGCGACAGCTTCTCCCCCAGTGCGAGGCGGCGCGCGGCCGGCAGGGAACCCGAGGTCATCAGGACCAGGTCCGGGGCCGGAGGGGTCAGGACTTCCATCTCCCACCGGGTCGGCGGCAGCAGCCCCGCATCCCGGAACCGTTCGACGTCCCACTGGCGCACCACGGCGTAGTCGAAACAACCCATGATCAGGGCCTGCAGCACGCCGCCGTGGTCGTAAGGGTCGATCCCGAAGACAGGCCCCCGCCCCCCGCGCCGGGGCGCGGGCAGAGGTTCGTGTCCGCGCCAGGCTCCGGTGCCGCACAGGGAAAGGGAATCCCCGATCACCGTGCGCCGTGGCCGGGTCCGCCAGGGCGCGGTCTCGCGGGGCGCGTCGCGGCGGGACAGCAGCACCCCGCGCGGGCGCAGATTCCGGGGCGCCGCCCGCCGTCCGGCGACCAGCGGCACGAAGCCTTCATCCTCCAGGTCCAGGGCCACCCCGTCGGGACACAGCACCAGGACCGGGGAGCGTCCCAACGCCGTGGCCAGTTCATCCCGTCCGCGGACGATCTCCACGGCCATGGCCCGGTCCAGGATGCTCCCCGCATAGGCCGCCAGCGGCTCGTACACCGCCGCGCGCCGCGCCGGCAGGCACGCCGGATCCAGGACCACGAGGTCGGCACGGGACGCGTCGGCGCCGGAGCGGGGAAACAGCAGGGAACCCACGGCCAGGGCCAGGACGCAGGCGGCGGTCAGCAGGGCGGTCCGGCGGCCGCCCAGCCCCAGCAGGGCCGCGGCCCCGCGCGGGTTATTCATCGCCGACCTCCGCCGAATCGGCGGCCGCGGCCGCAGGCAGGGGCGGCTTGCCCACGATGACCCTGAAATCCGGGGGCACCACCCCGAGGATCTGCAACCAGGAGGGATGGGTCACCTGTCCGGGCAGCGTGTAGACGCCCTCGGGTCGATCCCCCACGGGAATGGTCACCAGCAGGCGATCACGGGTCAGAACGCGCACCGAGTCGGCCACCCCCCGCACCTTGACGTCGGCCACCGGGGGCGAAACGCCCGCCTCGGGGCGGCCGGCGTCCACAAGGGCGATCACCGGCACGTTGGCCAGGGTGCGGTCCTGCAGGTCCCCCACCCTGATGTCCAGGACCACCCGGGACGGCTCCACCGTCAGCAGGGGCTCGGGCACGGCCAGGGGAACCTCGCGCTTTTCGTCACCGGAGATACGGGCCAGGTCCACCGCCTCGGTGGCCACCACCAGGGGGGAGCTGAGCAGGCGGCGCGGTCCGCTGACCCGCACCGAGTCCGGCGCCACCTGGACCGGGACGAGGAATCCCTTGCCCGCCGGCAGGCTCCCTTCCAGGCGCAGGCGCACGGGCGCCCGGAGGGTGTCCAGATGATCGATGCGGATCCGCGCGGTCACGGGGGGATACACCATGGCCCCGGACAGGGATGTGAAAACGTCGCTGGGCTTGATTTCCAGGGGGAAGGCCGGTCCCGGGCCATAGCCCCCGAGATCGAGCCTCACCTCGCCGGCCAGGTGGTGCAGGTACTTGTGGCGCAGCAGGCGCAGCTTGCTGCCGGTCAAGCGGACGCGGACGCGGTCGGGAATCTCGCTGCCGGCGATGGTCAATCCCGGCGCCAGGCCGATGACCCGGACCGGGAGTTGCAGGTCCTGCTCCACCATTGATGTGGACGCCACCTGCATCCAGATGACCATGGCCGCCACCAGGCAACTGATTTTCAGTCCCAGCCTGTTCATGTCCCTCCGGATCCGCCGGCCCGGATGACGGGTCGCGCAACGATATCCACCATCCTGACCGGCACCAACGCCTCCGCCGGGCGCAAGTTACCACACCGCGCGGCGCCTCGCCACGGCAAAGGACAGGGCGACGGACGCCGGATTCAGCTGCGGGGAGAGGAGCGGTCCAGGACATAAGCCGCGGGATTGACCGGGCGGCCGTCCTGGCGCACTTCGTAGTGGATGTGGGGCGCCGAGGAGCGACCGGTGTTCCCGGAC
>JALUJS010000342.1 GCA_027056825.1 Candidatus Krumholzibacteriia bacterium
CCCTCGCCGCGATGCATTTCCGAGGACCGTTTATCGCGGCGAGGGCACCGCTCCTGCAAAAGATTGAAATGAAAAAGTACTGGAAGGGTTGTCTGAAATGAGCAGGGTCGCAGTCATCGGGGCGGGTGTCATGGGCATGGCCTGTGCCATGGAGTTGTTGAAAAAGGGCCACCAGGTGGAGATCTTCGAGGCCGATGATCGTGTTGGTGGCATGTCGGCCCATTTCGATTTCAATGGCCTGTCTATCGAGCGCTACTACCATTTTATCTGCAAACCCGACACGCCGTACTTCGAACTACTTCAGGAACTGGATCTGCTGCATATTCTCAGGTGGCAGCCGACCTACATGGGGTACTTTTTCAGGGGGCGCCTGCATGACTGGGGCAATCCCGTCGCGCTGCTCAAGTTCTCCGGTCTGGGGCTGTTCGATCGCCTGCGCTACGGCGCGCACATGTTCTTTGCCAGCAAACGCCGGCGCTGGGATGATCTCGACAGGGTGGAGGCCGGCGAATGGATCCGCAAGTGGATAGGTCCGCGGGCTTACGATGTCCTGTGGCGTCCCCTGTTCCAGCTCAAGTTCCACCACCACAGTGACAACCTGTCCGCCGCCTGGATCTGGACACGCATCAAGCGCGTAGGCAGCTCGCGTCGCAGTCTCATGCAGGAAGAACTGGGTTATCTGGAAGGGGGTTCAGAGAGTCTGCTCACGGCCATGGAGAACCGTATCCGGGAACTGGGCGGGCAGATCCACCTGTCCACGCCGGTGGAACGCGTTGATCTCGCCACGGGCAGGGTGGCCGGTATCACCGTTGGCGGTGAAACACAATCGTTCGACACCGTGATCAGTACCACACCGCTGCCGTTCGTACCTAAGCTCATCCCGGATCTCGACGAACAAACGCGTCGGCAATACGAGGCTATCGATAACATCGCCGTGGCCTGTGTGATCTTCAAGCTGGCCCGTCCGGTGACGCGCAACTTCTGGCTCAACGTTAGCGACCCCGAGATGGACATTCCGGGGATCATCGAATATACCAATCTGCGCAACATGGATGAGCATATCGTCTATGTGCCGTATTACATGCCGGCGGAGCATGAAAAATACCAGTGGGATGATAAGCGCCTCATCGACGAGGCGGCGGGTTACCTGAGGCGTATCAATCCCGAACTCGACGACGCGGATTTTCTCGATGCCTGTGCTTCACGTTATCGTTTCGCTCAGCCTGTTTGTCCGCCAGGCTTCCTGGAAAAACTGCCTCCCATCAAAACGCGTGTCGAAGGATTGTATATCGCGGATACCTCTTATTATTATCCCGAGGACCGCAGCATTTCCGAGAGTGTGCGGGTGGGACGCGAGATCGCCGCCATGATTGATGAATGAGAAAATAATTATCGTATGCTGCAACATATAAAACAGTCAGAATTCACCCGCTTCCTGTTCGCCGGCGGTCTGGCGGCGCTGGTGAATTTCCTCAGCCGCTTTGCATACAACGAAATCATGAGCTTTCGCCTGGCAGTGATCGCGGCGTACATCACGGGTATGGTCACGGCCTATGTTCTGTCACGCCTGTTTGTCTTTGCGAAAAGCCGTCATCACCCGGCGAAAGAGTTCACCTATTTCACCCTGGTTAACCTGTTGGCAGTATTGCAAGTCTGGTTGATCAGTGTTGGACTTGCGGAATATTTGTTCCCGGCTACCGGGTTCACGTTCTATCCCTATGCCGTTGCCCACGCTGTTGGGGTGGCGGTGCCTGCGGTAACAAGCTATTTTGGACATAAGTACCTGTCCTTCGCCCGTGACGAGGACTGAGGGTGCAGGTCGGCAAGAGTTTTGGTCATCGAGTCAGACAATGAAAAAAATCCGTAAAGCCGTATTCCCGGTTGCCGGTCTCGGCACCCGTTTTCTGCCTGCCACCAAGGCAAGTCCCAAGGAGATGTTGCCGGTAGTGGACAAGCCCCTGATTCAGTATGCCGTCGAGGAGGCGCTGGAGGCGGGTATCGATCAGTTGATCTTCATCACCGGGCGCAGCAAGCGCGCCATTGCGGATCATTTCGATAAGGCCTATGAGCTGGAAGCGGAGCTGGAGAAGAGCAACAAGCAGAAGATGCTCGATATCGTGCGCAGTATCGTGCCGTCCCACGTCTCCTGCATCTACACTCGCCAGGCCGAGGCCCTGGGGCTGGGCCACGCTGTGCTGTGTGCCGAACCCGTGGTCGGTGACGAGCCCTTTGCCGTGTTACTGGCCGACGATCTCATCGATGGCAACGGCCAGGCTTGCCTGTCACAGATGGTGGACGAGTTCAATCGTTACCAGTACAGCGTGCTGGGTGTACAGAAAGTCGTGGGTGCGGACATCGAGAAATACGGCGTCGTGGCGGTAGAACCTCTGGAGGAGCATGTTTCACGCATTACGCGTATCGTGGAAAAACCGGCCCTTGCCGAAGCACCCTCGGATCTCGGTGTCGTCGGACGCTACATCCTGACACCGGGGATCTTTACAGAAATCCGCAACACGGGCCGCGGTGCCGGTGGCGAGATCCAGTTGACTGATGCCATCCAGTCGTTGCTCAGCAAGGAGAAGGTGCTTGCCCACCGCTTCAGTGGCCGCCGCTACGACTGCGGCAGCAAGGAAGGCTACCTGGAAGCCACGGTGGAGTATGCCCTTAAGCACCCCGAACTCAAGGATTCCTTCCGCGCGTATCTGAAGTCGTTGAAGCTTTAAAATGGAGGAGTCGCAAGGGACGAGCGCTTCGGAACTTACTCGCTGAAATAACCACGGAGGCGGGACTCATGGATGAGCCTGAAAAAGACAGTCCCCTCTCCCTCCGGGAGAGGGACAGGGTGAGGGAATCACGACGACACAAATTCCGTTTCTGCACCCAGGGATGTTGTCGGAAACGGATAGCGTGATGGAGCCAACTCGGAATTGGCTTGTTTCTATCCCCTCATTCTGACCTTCTACCCCTTCAGGGCACTGAGGTCCCTGTGGGAGAAGGGACTGTTTTCTTGAACGTGGGATTGGGTTCTGCCGCGGTCGAAGGCCGGGGCGGGTAACGGTGAACTGGCGAATTGATTTCCGCGCCTT